>JANOEG010000057.1:0-3333 GCA_031413095.1 Burkholderiales bacterium
GATCACAGCGTGTCAAGAAGGAGAGGCAACGATGGCCACATTGAGGAGGGTGATCGCGTCCGGCGCGCTGGCAGGTGCCGCCCTGTTTGGCGGCTGCGCCATCACGCAGAACGTGACCCCGGTGAGCCGCCCAACAGCCAATACTGAGCTTTGCGTTGTGACCAACAGCGAGGTGGTGCAGGACGGCTTTCACCCGACCTTCGTCCAGGTGCTGACAAAGAAGGGCTTCAAGGTGAAATCGCTGCCCGACAAGTCGTCCCCTGGAAGTTGCCCGCTGACGACGACTTACGAAGCCATCTATCGCTGGGACATGGCAATCTACCTTGCTCGCGTGGACTTGCGGGTCTACGACGACGGTCGTGAGGTGGGCCGGGCCAACTATGACTCTCTCGGCGGCGGTGCGAACATGAACAAGTTCATCCGCACCGAGCCCAAACTGACCGAGTTGGTCGACCAACTCTTCCCCTCGCGGCCGTAGAAGACGACGCCCTACTTCGCCGGGACCGCGTCCTCGATCGCCTGCTCGGTGATCTCGCCCGGCACACGCGACCTGGCGAACCAGGTGTAAACGGTCGGCACGACGAAGATAGTCAGCAGTGTGCCGACCGTCATGCCGCCGACGATGACCCAGCCGATCTGCTGGCGGCTCTCGGCGCCGGCGCCGCTTGCGAGTGCCAGCGGCAACGCGCCGAGCACCATCGCGCCGGTCGTCATCAGGATCGGGCGCAGGCGCAGTGTGGCGGCTTCCATCACCGCGTCGCGCACCGGCTTGCCCTGCTGCCGCAACTGGTTGCTGAATTCGACGATCAGGATGCCATGCTTGGTGATGAGGCCGATCAGCGTGACCAGGCCGATCTGCGAATAGACGTTGAGCGTGCCGCCGGCGAGTTGCAATGCGGCGAGCGCGCCGACCATCGACAACGGCACCGCCAGCAGGATGATGAAAGGATCGACAAAACTTTCGAACTGCGCCGCCAGCACGAGGAAGATGAACAACAGCGCCAGCACGAAGACCAGGCCGAGCGCGCCCGACGACGCGCGGAACTCGCGGCTGACGCCGTTGAGTTCGGTCGCATAGCCGGGCTGAAGCACCTTGGCCGCCGTGGTGTCCATGAAATCCAGCGCTTCGCCGAGCGAGTAGTTCGGCGCCAGGTTGGCAGTGATCGTCACCGAACGGCGCTGGTTGAAGTGGTTCAGCTCACGCGCGGCCACGGATTCGCGCACCTTGACCATCGACGACAGCGGCACCATGGTGTCGTTGCGCGTGCGCACGAAGAGCTTTTCGATATCGTCCGGCGTCGCACGGCCGGCGGCCACGGTCTGCACGATGACGTCGTACTGGTCGGAGCCGCGTTTGTAGCGGGTGACGTTGCGTCCGCCGAGCATGGTCTCGATCGTGCGCGCCACTTGATCGACAGCCACGCCCTGATCGGCCGCGCGGTCTCGATCAACCTCGATCAACAGCTCCGGCTTGTTCAGGCGCAAATCGGTATCAGGCTGGACGAAGCCCGGGTTCTTCTGCATTTCGGCAACCATGGCCTGCGTGGCCCGCTGCAGGTTTTCGTAAGAGTCGTTGGTGACGACGACGAAGTTGACCGGTTGCGAGCGGAAGCCCTGGCCGAGGCTCGGCGGGGTGATCGGAAAAGCCGACACGCCCGGCAGCGCCGAGAGCTGCGGCTGCATCGCGCGCGCCGCTTCCTGCGTGGTGCGCGTGCGTTCGCTCCAGTCCTTGGCGCGCAGGATCACCGTGCCTTGGGCCACGCTGGCGTTGCCGCCGCCGCCGAGGAACACAAACACGCGATCGAAATCCGGCTGCTGCATGGCGATGTTGCCGACCGCGTCGAGATAGCGCCGCGTGTACTCGAGCGTCGAGCCTTCGGGCGCAGTGACCGGCAGCAGGATGACTCCGCGGTCTTCCATCGGTGACAGTTCGCTCTTGGCGGTGGAGAACAGCCACCAGCTGCCGGCGGCACTGAGCAGCATGACAACAACCACGATCCAGCGCTGATTGAGCACCGCGCCGAGCATGCTGCGGTAGCCGGCCGTCAACTTCACCAGCAGGCCTTCCATCGTGCGGTCGAACCAGCCGGGGCTCGGGTTGTGGCGCAGCAGCTTGCTGCACAACATTGGCGTCAGTGTCAGCGCCACGAAGCCGGAGACGATGACGGCACCGGCCAGCGTCAACGCGAACTCGGCAAACAAGCGTCCGGTGCGGCCCGGCGTGAAGGCCAGCGGCGCGAAAACGGCGGCCAGCGTCAGCGTCATCGCCACCACCGCAAACGCAATCTCTCTGGCCCCCTTGATCGCCGCCTGAAACGGCGTCAGCCCCTCCTCGATGTGACGGAAGATGTTCTCCAGCACCACGATCGCGTCATCGACCACCAAGCCGATGGCCAGCACCAAGGCCAGCAGCGTCAGCGTGTTGATCGTGAAACCGGCCGCGGCCATCAGTGCGAAGGCGCCGATCAGGCTCACCGGAATCGTGACGAGCGGGATGATCGACGCGCGCAGCGTGCGCAGGAACACGAAGACCACCAGCGCCACCAGCGCCACCGCTTCGGCCACGGTCGTGTAGACGGAGCGGATCGAGCGGTCGATGAAGACCGAGTTGTCGTTGGCCTGGATCACCTTCAACTGCGGCGGGATGTCGCGTTGCAGTTGCGGCATCAGGTCGCGCACGCCCTGCGAAACCTCGAGCGGGTTCGCGGTGGCATTGCGGATGATGCCGGTGGAGATCGACGGCACGCCGTTCAGGCGCACATAGCTGCGCTCGCTGGCGGCGGATTCCTCGACACGCGCCACATCGCGCAGGCGCACCGTGTAGTTGCCGGCTTGCTTCAGTGCGATCTCGGCAAACTGCGGCACCGTGTTCAGATCGGTGCGAGAGGTGACGCTGAACTCACGCTGCTGGCTCTCGATGCGGCCAGCAGGCACCTCGAGGTTCTGCCTGCGCAGCGCGTCTTCGACATCGGCCACCGTGATGCGGTAAGCGGCCAGGCGGTCCGGGTCGAGCCAGATGCGCATCGCGTACTTGCGGTCGCCGCCGACCTGCACATCGGCCACGCCGGGAATGGTCTGCAGCCGCGGCTTGACGACGCGGTTGATGATGTCCGTGACCTCGAGCGGGCTCATCGTCTCGCTCGTGAAGGCCAGCCAGATCACCGGCGAGGCATCGGCTTCCACTTTCGAAACCTGCGGCTCATCGGCCGCCTCGGGCAGGCGGTTGCGCACGCGCGCCACGCGGTCGCGCACATCGGCCGCCGCGGCCTCGGGCGGCTTCGACAACTTGAAGCGCACCGTGATCTGGCTCTGCTCCGCGCGGGAAATGGACGT
>JANOEG010000058.1:0-3472 GCA_031413095.1 Burkholderiales bacterium
TCAGCGGTCTTGCCGTTGGTCGTTTGCGCCGCGGCGGCGCTGCTGATCCATGCCAGCACGCACAACGCGATTCGCCATCCTCGTTTGTTCATTCGCCAATTATCGCGAGCCGGCGCGGGTGGCCGTGGCGGCGGCATCGAAGCCCCGCCACCACGCCGACGGTGGCCGCGCCGCCGCACCGCGGCCGTAGCGCATGGTGTCAAGCGCGTCGAGCTGTGCCGCAACGGATTCTCCGGCCGGGCCGAGGCGTTTGCGCACGCGCTCCGCCCAGCGCCGCGGGCCTTCATGGTCGGCGGCATCGACATCCAGCGCGTCGAGCCGCCGCGCCACGCGCGCGGACAGACGCTGCCATGGATCGCGCCGATGGCGGTCCCACCAGGCCCAGGCCGCGCCGGCCAGGCTGCCGATGCTGAGCAGGGCGATCAGCAGGTACGCCAGGTCGATCGCTTCGGGTTGTCGCCAGCCGAGGCGCTGCAGAAGGTCCAATTGCTCGCTCTTCGAGTAGCGCAGCACCCACTGATTCCAGCGGTTGTTGACGCTCTCCCATTGGCGCCGCAGCGTGGCCATCAATTCGGGGTTGAGGCCTTCGATCGCGCCGGCAACGAATCCGGGACGTGGACGCAGCGAACGCGACTGCACAACGCGCTCCGGCGCCACCGCGGCGGTGGGATCGACACGCACCCAGCCGCGGCCTTCGATCCAGATTTCCGCCCAGGCATGCGCATGGCTGTTCCGCACGACGACAAAGCCGTCTTGCAGTGCCGGATCGGCGCCCTGATAGCCGGTGACGATGCGTGCCGGCACATCGAGCGCGCGCATGATGACGACGAAGGCGGCGCTGAAGTGTTCGCAGAAGCCTTCGCGCCGGTCGAGCCAGAACTCGTCGATGGCATGGCGACCGTTTTCGTCGCCGTACTCGCCGGGCGTCAGCGTGTAGGTGAAGCCGGTGTTGATGTGCGACAGCACGGCTTGTGCGAGTTGCTCGGGCGAGGCAGTGGCCAATTCGGGGCGACGCTGCAGCGCCACCGCCCAGGCCAGCGTGCGGGGGTTGTAGCCGGAGGGCAGGTCGGTGTCGTCGCGCAGCGCAAGGTCGGCTTGCAGCGGGCCGTGCGAGTGTTCGAGCCAGGCCCTCGCCGACAAGCGCACGCGTTCGGTGACGGGGCGCTCGGTGATCCATTGCAGATCGCTGCGCTGTAGCGTGCGCACGCCGTCCAGCGTTGGCGGCTCGGCGGTGGCTTCGAGCAGCGGCAGCATTGGCAGGCGGCTCGGCTCCAACGTCATTTCGTAGGAGAGCGGCGAACCGCGCACGTCCAGGCGCGGTGGGCGGGGCAGGCCGCGAGCAAAGGAATCGCCGCGGAACCACTCGCGTCCGTCGAAGCGCGACAGCACCGGCCCGCGCCAGTACAGGGTGTTGGCTGGCGGCACCGGGCCGTCGAAGCGCACGCGCAGCGCAATCGAGTCATCCACCGCCAACTCGGCCACGCCGCCCATGCGCAGCGTGCCCGACAAGCCCGTCTTGGCCAGAGACTCCTGAGGCACTGCCCACAGCGGCGCAACTCGCGGGAAGAGCATGAAGAGCACGAGCATGATCGGCGCGCCGAGCAGCGCCGCCTGTGCGGCCACACGGCCCGCACGCGCGATTGGCGGCCTACCGACGGGCATGTGGGCCAGCACGAGTGCGGTGAGCAAACCCCACACCGAAACCACCATCGCTGCGGCCACCGCCATCGATTGCGTGTAGAGAAAATTCGTCAGCACGATGAAGAAGCCAAGGAAGAACACCACCAGCGCGTCACGGCGCGCCCGCAGCTCGAGCGTCTTCAGCACCATCAGCACGACCAGCAGCGTCACGCCGGCATCCTTGCCAAGCACGGTGCGGTGGCTCCACAAGGTCAGACCGATGGCCAGTGCCAGGACGGCGAACAAGGTCACGCGCCCGGGCAACGGTGATTGCGTGACAGCGACGAACGCGCGCCAGGCGATGACGAAGGCCGTCAATGCCAGGCACCATAGCGGCAGGTGAATGAAGTGCGGCGCGACCGTCCACGCAATCACGCCGAGCAGGAACAACACGTCGCGCGCATCGCGCGGCAGGTGCGACCAGCCGGGCCACTTGAAGGCGAAGGCGGGCAGCGCGGTGCTCACTTCATCACCGCCAGCGCGTCCAGGCTGGCCCGCCGGTGGGCCACACCGCTGCCCGGCGCGATCTCCACGCCGGGTAGTCGCAGGCCGTGCGAGATGCCGGCGTCGTCCGCCGCCACCACCCACGCCGCCAGGCGCGACAACCGCGGCTCGGTGCCCGACAGGTGCGCGTGTTGCCAGTCGAACCACAGCTCCTGTTGCACTGCTGTGACGTGATCGCGGCTGACGAGGTCGCCGCCCTTGGCGGTCTTCTTCCAGACGATGCGCTTCAGGGCATCGCCGCGGCGGTAGGTGCGCACGCCGTCGAATTCGCCGCTGTCGCTCCGTTGCTGTTGCGCTGCCTGTCCGGCCGCGCTAGGAGAGATCGGCCAGGGCGCCAGCGGCGTTTCAGGCCGCGGCCAGGCCAGTGCACGGGCAGCAGGCTTCCACACCGTCCAGGCGCGAAACAGGCCGAGCGGGTAGCGTGTTTCGACGTGCAGCGTCGGCAGCATGTGCAGGCCGCGCTGCGGCGGCACGAAGGAGAGGTTCGCCACGGCCTGACCGCCGCCGGGCACATCGACAAAGACTTCGTGGCCCCGTTGCAGCGAGTCGGCGAACCCGAGGCCGACGCCATGCTGCGTCCGGCTCGGGCTCGACAGCACGATCTCGAGCGGCATCGCCTCGCCGGCAAAGCCCGAAGCCGGTGTCCTCAGATGCAGCGTCATGCCACGCAGCGTGTTGTGCGTCAGGTGCATCGAGACAAAGCCCGCACCGGCAAGCAGGAACGTCAGCACATATCCGAGGCTCAACTGGTAGTTGATCGAGGCCAGCAGCATCACCACGAGCACGGCCGCGAACGCAAAGCCGGCGCGGGTGGGCACGATGTAGATATTTCGCTGCGTCAACAGCCAGGTGTCGGTGCGTGCCAGGCGCGACTCGAACCACGCTCGCACGCGCTGGCGAATGCCGAACATCAGGGGCCGCCGCTGGGGACGTGCTGGACAAATCCCGGGCGCTCGCGGAGGCGCGCGCTGTAGGCAGCGACGTGAGGCAGTGCAGGGCGCTCGATCGGTGTTGTCAGCCAGCGGTGCGTCGACACACCCAGCGCCACATCGGCGAGCGTGAAGTGCGGGCCGGCCGCATAGGCGCCGGTGCGCTGCAGTTGCGCGTCGAGCAGGCCCATCGTGCGGTTCCAATGCTGCACGCTGGCTTCGATCTGCGCCGCATCCTGGTATTGCGGGTTCTTGCGCACCAGCCCGTGAAATGCATAGCGCCAGGCGCTGTTGACCTCGGTGGCCTGCCAGTCCATCCAGCGTTCGACTTCTGCGCGATCGCGCGGTGATTTCGGCAA
>JANOEG010000059.1:0-6388 GCA_031413095.1 Burkholderiales bacterium
TCTGGGCTGACGACGGCAGCCCTCGCAGCGGCTGCGGTGTGCTCATGTGCCGCGACCGAGCACGCGCGGTGCGTTGGCGTCCAGTTCAGAGACAGCGCCGATCCACGGCGCCTTGCGCGGCAGCACGGTCTGCCGCAGCCAGGTCTCCAGGTCGTCGGGTGGCAGCGCCTTCGAGAACAGGAAGCCCTGCATCAAGACGCAGCCCAGCCGGTGCAACACCTCCATCTGGCGCAGGTTCTCGACGCCTTCGGCAATCACGCGCAGGCCCAACGAGCGCGCGAGCGCGATGATGGCGCTGACCACCGCCGAACTCTGCGGCGTGATGCCGAGGTCGCGGACGAAGCTGCGGTCGATCTTCAGCTCCGAGATCGGCAGCGTCGTCAGGTAGGCCAGCGACGAGTAGCCGGTGCCGAAGTCATCGATCGAGATTTCAACGCCGATTTCGTTCAGACGATGCAAGGACAACGACACATTGTGCAGATCCTTCATCAGGTTGTTTTCAGTGATCTCCAGCTGGATCGCCTTGTGCGGCACGTCGTAGGCCATGACCGCCTTGTGGATGTTCTCGACAAGGTCGCTGCGCTCGAACAAGCGGCTCGGCAGGTTGACGGCGATCGAGTCGGCAAAGCCGAAGTTCTGCTGCCAGATGCGCGCCTGGCGCGCGGCTTCGCGCACCGCCCACTCCGACAGCGGCACGATCAAGCCGGTCTCCTCGGCCAGCGGAATGAAGTCGCCCGGCGGCACGAGCACGCCGTTGCGGTTCCAGCGCATCAGCGCTTCGGCGCCGACCATCTTGGCGCCACGCACATCGATCTTCGGCTGGTAGTACAGCACTAACTCATTGCGCTCGATGGCCTTGTGCAAGTGGCTTTCGAGCTCGATCTTCTCGCGCCCGCGCCCGCCGAGATGCGGGCTGTAGGACGTGGCCGAATTGCGGCCGGCCGACTTGGCGGCATACATCGCCACGTCGGAGTTGCGCATCAGATCGACCAGGTTCAGGCCGTCGCGCGGAAACAGCGCAATGCCGACGCTGGCCGTGACAAAACATTCCTGGCCCGCCACCAGCACCGGGTCACGCAGGCTGTCGAGGATGCGCGTTGCAACGCGCTGCGCGTCGGCATCGTCGGCGACCTCCGGCAGCAGGGCGACAAATTCGTCGCCGCCCAGGCGGCCCACGGCTTCGAGCGTGCGGTGCGAGCGCGCGCCAGCGGCCTCCAGCGCGCCTTCCATGACCTGCTCGCTGTGGCGCACACAAGCCCGCAGGCGGCGCGCCACCTCCATCAGCAACTCGTCGCCGGCGGCATGGCCAAGCGTGTCGTTGACGTTCTTGAAGCGGTCGAGGTCGATCAGCAACAGCGCCGCGTTGTGATTCAAACGCCGCGCCTGCTCGAGCGCGCGTTCGGTGCGCCAGATCAACTGGCGGCGGTTCGGCAAGCCGGTCAGCGCGTCGAAGTTGGCGAGGTGGCGGATGCGGTCTTCAGCCGTGCGGCGGTCTGTCACGTCCTGGAAGACGCCCGTGTAGCCGATGCCATGGCCGTGTTCGAACTCGGCCTCGGCTTCAACGTGAATGATGCGCTGGCGGCCATCAAACAAGGTCACCGAGACGTCGGTGGCGAGCACCGCGTTGTGAGCGACAACATCGGTCAGCATGCGGATCAGGCCCCGGCGCTGCCCGGTCCCCACGGTGCGCAGCAGCGCACGCAGATCCATGCGCTCGCCAACATTGCGGCCGAGCACCCGCAGAGCTTCGGGCGACAACCAGAGCTGGCCGAGTTTGTCGCCGCGCCGCCAGTCGAAGCTGCCCATGCGCGCCAGGTCCTGGGCGCGGGCGAGCTTGAACTTGCTGCGCTCGAGTTCGATGCGCGTGCGCGAGGCGCGCAGCATGTAGCGCAAGCGTCCGGCGAGCAGGCTCCATTGCGTGCTCTTGACGAAGAAATCGGTGGCGCCGGCGCGGTACGCGCGCTCGATTGACGCGTCGTCGTCGAGGCCGGTCAGCATCAGCACCGGGATCTGGGCATAGCCGCCGCGCATGCGCAAGGCCTGACAGGTTTCGAAGCCGTCCATGCCAGGCATCAGCGCGTCGAGCACGATCATGTCAGGGGCCGCGGCGTCCAAGCGTTCGAGCGCCGTCGCACCGTCATTGACCTCGACGACGTCAAAGCCGCGCTCGCGCAACGCGACCGCAGTCAGCAACAGATTGACCTCGTCATCGTCGACCAGCAGCACGCGCGCGGCCGCTGACGTGTTGGCGTCGTCCTGCTGCTCGGTCATGCTTGCCCCGCGCGAGCCAGCAGCCCGGCCAGAATGCGTTCAGATTCAGCGGTCAGAAGATCAACTTGTGTCTCGATGCCCTCAAGGCGCCCATCCCGAAGCCGGGCTTCCACCTCGGCACACAGCGACGACAGTCTGAGTGCGCCAACACTGGCCGAGGAGGACTTCAACGTGTGCGCGACATGCCGCATTGTCGACGTGTCGCCGGCAGAAGTTGCGGCTCGCCACTGCACCAGCATGCGTTCGAGCGATTGCGTGTACGTCCGCAGGACACGGTTCAATAAGCCTGTTCGATCACCCGGGTCAAGTTCACGCAGGCGAGCCAGCGCCGTGGCATCGAGCAGCGCCAGACCGCCACCCGCACCCACGGCGGCCTCGGCTTGCGCAGCCGGCCAGCGGGGATGAGGATTCCAGCGATACGGCATCGACAGCTCGGAGAGGGTTTCAGGGGCAGGGGCGCGAGACGCGCTGGGACGTGACGCTGACGCCAATATTCTCGTCTTTTCCAATGTAACCCTCTGAGCGGCGCCACGCGGCCCGGCCCGAGGGCGCCACACCGCAGGCCGTGCCAAAAAGCACGTCCCGAGCCCGCCTCATTGCAGCTGCGCAGCGCTGGCCAGGGCGCGCAACGTGGCCCGGTTGATCGCGGCCTCACCCAGCAGCAGCCGCTCGGCGCTCTCGCGGATGTCGTAGATCGACTCGTTTTCGACCGCGTGGACCACGTCCAGGAAAGGGTGAAATGGGCCTTGACCATCGACCAGCGCCGTGCGCACTGTCTCTGGCACCGGCACCGATTGAAGCAGCTTGGAGAACGGCTCGCCGAGCATGCGGTCGAGCAGCGAGAAGACGCCGCAGATGAAGGCCTCGCTGCGCATCTGCTCGTCGTTGCCGCCGACGCTGGCGCGCACCAGTTCTTCCATCAGCAGGCCGCGGCGCAGCGCGGCGAACATCACCGGCTTCATGTCGCGCTCCTTGCTCGCCGAGGCCAGCAGCAGCGCCAGCCAGCGCTTCAGGCGCTGGTAGCCAAGCAGCATCAACGCATGGCGAAACGACGACACCTCGACGCGCAGGCCAAAGGCTGGCGAGTTGATGTAGCGCAGCAGCTTGAACGCCAGCGTCGGGTCGAGCGTGATCGCCTCTTCGAGTTTTTCGATTGGCGCTTCGTTGTCGATGCGGCGCATCAGCTCGACGATGACGTTCAGATCCGGCGTGCGCGCTTTGCCGTTGGCCTGGACGGCGTCGTCGATCGGCCATCCGAGCACGGCCACGGCGCCGCGCTGGAAGCTGGCCTCGAGTTCGGCCAGCGTGCGCACACCCGCCTGGACGTGCGTGATCTGCCGCGTCACACCCGGTGGCGGCGGCGCGTCGCCGCGCCGCTCATCCTGCACGTCGATGATCGAATGCTTGAAGCAGGGCAGCACCGCGCGCGGCAATTCGGTCAGCGGCCGGCCCTTCAGCAGCAGCGTGTTGCCGCGGCCAAACAGCGTGTTGATGGCCTCGCTGTGCGCAATGTCCGCGGCCATGAACGCCGGCACTTCCACCATCAGGTTCGCGCTCGGCTTGGCCAGCATCAGGTCATGCAACAGGCTTTCGCTGACGACATTGAGCGAGACCTTGCCCGCGCCTTCGGGCCAGACCTCGGCCACCGCAGCGAGCAGCGCACCGGCATCGAGCGGCGTGTCCGCACGTGCAGGGAACACCGTCAGGCGTGTCGCGATGATCACGCGCTCGCGGTCGATCATCGGCGAGTAGCCGAGGACGACGTGGTTCAGGATCGAGTGCTCTTGCATCAAGACGCTTTACGTGTTCAGGTATTGGAAGAGTGACAGCTTCTGCACGCTGGCATAGGCTTGCAGCGCCGCCTGATAACCGCTCTGCCGATTCTGGAACAGCGAGATCGCTTCGACCATGTCCAAGTCCTCGGCTTGCGAGCGTTCAGCTTGCGCCGTGACTTTCTGCTCGGCGATGCGGCCCTCGATCAGGTCGGCGCGATTCAAGGTCTCTCCGACACGCGAGCGCAGGCCTTGCAACGCACTCATCGAGCCATCGACTTCGACCAGCGCGCGCTGCACGCCCTGGCTGACGGCGCTGCGGCTGCGTGCCGGCGTGCGCAACTCGGCCATCGCGCGGTCCAGCGTTGCGAACACCGATTGCGAGTTCGACGACAGACGCAATTCGAACTCGTCAGCCGCCGTCGGCGCGCCAGAAATGGTGAACGACATGCCGTCAACCTCGATCGCCTGACCGCTGACAAAAGTCGCGTTGGTGATCGCCGTCGGTGCGCCGTCCTTGGTGACGCTGAACGTGCCACCGCCACTGAAGCTGATGCGGTAGTCGAGGTTGGCCGGGTCCGCCACCGCGGGGGGCGACGTGGCGGCGAAGAACGCAGTCGGGTCGGTGATGCGGCCGGCGTCGATCCAGGCGCCGGCCTGGTTGGGCGCGGCGGAAACCGTGCGCGTCTCGAACAGGCCGTTGCCGCTCGCGGCAGCCAGCCACTCACGCGAGCCGTCGGTCGATTGCGGCAGCGATTCGTCGATCGCCACCTGGTTCTCGCCGCTCGTGCCGCGGAACACCACACCACCCGGTCCGTCGATGAAAGGCGGCGCGGCTGACCCTTGAGCGCCGAAGAGAAATGCGCCGGCGCCGTCGCCGCGGTTGGCGGCGAGCATCAGCTGGCCGCGCAAAGCTTTCAATCGTTCGGCCAACGCCACGCGCTCACCGTCGCTGTAGCTCGCGTTGCCGGCCGCGATCAGCGTCTCGCGCACTTGTTGCATCAGCTCGCCGGCCTCGCCGAGCGCAGACTCGGTGAGCGTCAGCACGCTGCGGCTGGCATCGAGTGCACGCTGGCTGGCGTCGTGACGCGACATCGCCGCGAGCGCACGTTCGGCGCGCGCGGCGGCGGCCGGGTCGTCGCTGGCACGCGCCACGCGCTTGCCGCTGGTCAGGCGCTCCTGCGCATCGGTCAGCTCGCGCTGACGCTGCTGCAAACGCTCGAGGCCGCTGTCGAAAGCCTGGCTGGTTGAAAGGCGAAGCATCTATCTACCTCCCCGTGGCTTGCAAGAGCGTGTCGAAGACGCTCTGCGCGACCTGCAGCACCTTGGCTGCGGCCTGGTAACTCTGCTGGAACTGGATCAAGCGTGCGGCCTCTTCGTCGAGGTTGACGCCCGTTTCGGCGGAGACGCGGTCGCGCGCTTGCGAAGCCACCGCGCCCGACGAATCGGCCGCCGTGCGCGCGCCCTGCACGCTGACGCCGACGCCAGCCATCACGCTGGCATAAGCGTCGGTGATCGTCTCGCCACCGACGAAAGCCTGGTCGCGCAACGCAGCGAATGCCAGCGCGTTGCCGTTGCTGACGCCCGGATAGGCCGTCTGCGAAACGCTGAACTGGTCGCCACTGGCCGGCACACCGTCCAGACTCAGCTCGAAACCGTTGAGCGCGATTGCCTGGCCCGGCTGCCAGGTGCCGCTGCCGCTGGACAAGAGCGCGTTGCTGGTGCGGTCGCGCAGTTCCCAGTTGTAGGCACCGGTCGCCGAGGTAAACGTGATCGATGCCGTTTGCTGCGGGTCGGCTGCAGGATCGACGACGCGCAAGCTGGCGATCGTCGCCGTGCCGGTATTGCCGATGCTGCTCTCGGCCTGCAACGGCGACGCGGCGGCCAGGCCGCGTGGATCGTCGAGAACGCGGCGCATGTTGACCGCAGCACGCGACACTGGCTGCAACAAGAAGCGGTCACCGGCTGCAGCGGCGCTGACGTTGATCGTCAGGCCATCGACCGTGTCGCCGCTGGCGATGTTGCGCACCAGGCCGTCGGACAGCCGTGTCAGCACGAACTGGCCGGGCGCAGCGGTGTCGGGTTCCAAGGAGTATTCGCTGGCCTGCAATGCAGTCTCATCGGCGATGACCATCGACACATTGCCGATGAAGTTGCCGGCCCCATCGCGAGCGTTGCTCTGCGCGGCCAACGCCAATGGCGCACCGAAAGCGAACATCGGCGCGCCGCTGCCCGGCGGTGTGCGCAAGTCCAGGCCCAAGGCCTGTTGCTCGTTGACGCGCGTGGACAACGACGCCGCCATACGGCCGATCGCTGCCCTGGCGTCTGTCAGGTCTTCGTCCTGA
>JANOEG010000060.1:0-4395 GCA_031413095.1 Burkholderiales bacterium
ATCGGCGGCGTCAACGTCAGCACCAGCGCCAGCATCGGCATCACCTTCAGCAAACTCGGCTACGCCACGCCCGAAGAGGTGGTGCGCGACGCCGACATCGCGATGTACCGCGCCAAGGCCGCCGGCAAGGCGCGCTACGCGCTGTTCGACGCCGAGCTGCACACCGAAGTGGCGCAGCGCATGATGATCGAGTCGGAGCTGCGCCAGGCGCTGGCGCGCGGCGAGCTCTCCGTGGCCTACCAGCCGCTGTTCAACATCAGCACCGGCCGGCTGCGCGGCTTCGAAGCGCTTGCGCGCTGGCACCATCTCGAGCGCGGCACCATCGAGCCCGGCACATTCATCCAGATCGCCGAAGAGTCGGGACTCATCATCGAGCTGACCGACTTCGTGCTGCTGCGCGCCTGCCGTCAGATGGCCCAGTGGCACGCCATCGACCCTGCCTTGGCCGATTTGAAGCTGCAGGTCAACCTGTCCGGCAGCGACCTCGCGCACAGCGGCTTGTCCGAGCGCGTCGAACACGCGCTGGCCCACAGCCAGTTCAATCCGCGCCAGCTCACCCTGGAGCTGACCGAGAACATCCTGATGGAGCGCATCGAATCGGCAGTGGCCGCGCTCGAATCGCTGCGCAAGCTCGGCGTGTCGCTGGCCATCGACGACTTCGGCACCGGCTACTCGTCGTTGGCCTACCTGTCGAGCCTGCCGATCGACAGCCTGAAGATCGATCGCTCTTTCGTGCACGGCATGCGCCGCGCCGGCTCGAAGGATGCCGAGATCGTGCGCGCCATCGTTTCGCTCGGCGCCTCGCTCGGCAAATCGGTTGTTGCCGAAGGCATCGAGACGGTGTCGCAACTGGCGCAACTGCGCGAGCTGGGTTGCGAGCACGGACAGGGCTTCCACCTGTCGCGTCCGCTGACGGTCGAACAGGTCGGGGCTTTGCTCGAGTGCCTGCTGTCCGAGTTGAACGAAGCGCCACCGCAAGCCGCTTACGACACTGGGCTGATGCCGCTCGTCAGACATTGAGTGGGGTGGCGCGCCGGATAATGCGGGCGATGCGTGTCTTCCGCGGCCTTCGACATCCTGGCTTCGAGCGCCCCTGTGCGCTGACGATCGGCAACTTCGATGGCGTGCATCGAGGCCACCAGGCGATGCTGGCCTTGCTGATCAACGAAGCGCGGCATCGCGGCGTGCCGTCAGCGGTGCTGACCTTCGAGCCGCACCCGCGCGATTTCTTTGCTGCGCGCATCGGCAAGCCCGAGTCGGCCCCGGCGCGCGTCGCCACCTTGCGCGACAAGCTGGCTGAGCTGGAGCGCTGCGGCATCGACCAGACGGTGGTGCTGCCCTTCGACGCGGCGCTGGCGTCGCACACGCCTGCGGCATTCGTCGAGGACGTGCTCGTCGCCGGCTTCGGCGCACGCTACGTGCTCGTCGGCGACGACTTCCGCTTCGGCGCCAAGCGCGCTGGCGACTACGCGATGCTCGATGCCGCCGGTGCGGTGCACGGCTTCGACGTGGCGCGCATGCAGAGCTACGAGGTGCACGGTCTGCGCGTCTCCAGCTCGGCGGTGCGCGACGCCTTGGCCGCCGGTGACATGGCGCGCGCCGCGGCTCTGCTCGGCCGGCCGTACAGCGTCAGCGGCCATGTGCTGCACGGCGCCAAGCTCGGTCGCGAACTCGGCTTTCGCACGCTCAACCTGCGCTTCGCGCATCCGCGGCCGGCTGCGTCGGGCATCTTCGTCGTCCGCGTGCACGGCTTGACCGAGGTGCCTTTGCGCGGCGTGGCCAGCCTCGGCCGGCGGCCGACCGTCGACGACAGCGGCCGCGTGCTGCTGGAAACGCATGTGCTCAACTGGCCGGCCATGCTGGCCTCCGAAGCCGGCTATGGACGCTTGATCCGCGTCGAGTTGCTGCACTGGCTGCATGAGGAGCGGCGGTATGAGTCGCTGGACGCACTGCGCGAAGGCATCGCCGCCGACACGGCGGCCGCGCTTGTGTGGTGGCAACGCCAAGCACAGGCCGACAGGCTCGCGCCCTGAGCCTGGCAACGGATCAGAACCGGCGGGCGATCCCGGCCGACATCGACCAGCCATTGCGTTGCCGCGTCAGCGGGCTGTCTGCCGCTGGGCCAAGCAAGCGGGTCGCGCCGAGCGATGCAAATCCAGACCATTGCGGATTGACCTCGATGCGCCAGGTCGCGCTGGTGTGGACGTCTCGCAAGCCCTCGCTCGGCTTGTAAACCAGGTAGCCCGAGCGCGCCGACTGTTCCGCCGTGACGCCGTACCAGCTCTGCAGGTAGCGGTCGCCTGCACCGGTGAGGCTTGCTCCGAGAATGACGCGGTGTTGCGCGTCGATGACGAAGGTGCGCGACACGCCGGCCTCGACGGTGTAGCCGCCACCGTTGCCGAGCAGATCGAGGCCGCTGGCCAATGACAAAGACCAGTACGGCCCCGGCTCCCAGCGCAGACTCAGGCGCGAGCGCACGGTGTGCTCGATATTGCCCATGCCGGCCAGCTGATCACTCTCGTTTTCACGGCGACCGGGGTCGTAGCGCAGCGAGAGGTTGATGCGCACACTTTCGCGGCGCAGCAGCTCGGCGTCGAGGCCACGCTCGACGTCATCCTGCCGGCGCGTCGTGAAGCCACCGGCGCCGGTGAGCGTGAAGCGCCCATAGCGAACGAAGCCCGCCAACTGCGGCTTGAGCTGGCGATCGGACGATCCGCTGAAAGCCGGCTTGTGGGCCAGCACGAGACCCACGGCGCCTTCGAGCTTCGGCACGGCCTTCGCGGGCGCCGAAGCGACTGCTGAAACGGGCTCGCTCGAGGGAGGCGCTTCGGCTTGCGTTGACACAGCGCTCTGCGCCTGCGCACTGCCGAGCGCCGCCGCCATCAGGGCCGCTATACCTGCCCGATACAATCTGCGCATGGTCGCTTCATTGACATTGGTTGTTTGGCCGTGGTGGTTTGCCGCCACACGGCGCCAGACCACGCGCGATCGAATTTAGCCCTCTGTGCTGAAGCCGGCCTGAGGCACCGCGCCGCGTACGCTGCTTCAGGCATCGACTGTTCGACCCACCCAGCCTTCGCGCACGGCCTTTCGCGTGCCCCCTGTCATGAGCGACCCCACAGACTTCCGCACCACCTTGAACCTGCCGGACACGCCGTTTCCGATGCGCGGCGACCTGCCCAAGCGCGAGCCGGGCTGGATCGCGCAGTGGAACGCTGAAGACGGTTCTGGCCTGTACCACCGCCTGCGCGACGCCCGCCATGGCGCGCCGCTGTTCGTGCTGCACGACGGCCCGCCGTATGCCAACGGCGTGCTGCACATTGGCCATGCGGTCAACAACATCCTGAAGGACATGGTCGTCAAGTCGAAGCAGCTCGCCGGCTTCGACGCGCGTTTCATTCCCGGCTGGGATTGCCATGGCCTGCCGATCGAAAACGCCATCGAAAATGCACACGGCCGCAACCTCTCGCGTGACGAGATGCAAGCCAAGAGCCGCGCCTTCGCCGCCGAGCAGATCGCGCAGCAGAAGGCCGACCGGCAGCGCCTGGGCGTGCTCGGCCTGTGGGAGCGGCCGTACCAGACGATGAACTTTGCCAATGAGGCGGGTGAGCTGCGTGCATTGAAGCGCGTCATCGAGCGTGGGTTTGTCTACCGTGGATTGAAGCCTGTTTACTGTTGCTTCGATTGCGCCAGTTCATTGGCCGAGTTCGAGATCGAGTACGCCGACAAGAAGAGCCAGACCGTCGATGTCGGCTTCTTGTGCGCCGAGCCCGACAAACTGGCCGCCGCGTTCGGCCTCAAGGAAATCGTCGGCGAAAGTTTTGCGGTGATCTGGACGACGACCGCGTGGACGATCCCGGCCAACCAGGCGCTGAACCTGAACGCCGAACTCGACTACGCACTGGTACACACCGAACGCGGCCAACTCGTGCTTGCGGCGTCGCTCGTCGAACAGTGTCTGAAGCGCTACGACCTGCAAGGCAAAGTGATCGCAACGACCAAGGGCGAAAAACTCTCGGGCATCAACTTCCGCCACCCGCTGGCGCATGTGGATGCCGGCTACGACCGCTTGTCGCCGGTCTATCTGGCCGACTACGCCACGGCCAACGACGGCACCGGCGTCGTGCACTCATCGCCTGCGTACGGCGTCGATGACTTCAACTCGTGCGTGTCACACGGCATGAAGGTCGATGAGATCCTGAATCCCGTTGGCGTGCACGGCGCCTACGCGGCTGACTTCCCGCTCTTCGGCGGCCAGCACATCTGGAAGGCCGTGCCCGTCATCATCGACGCGCTGCGCGACGCCGGGCGCCTCTTCGCGACGAGCACGATCACGCACAGCTACCCGCATTGCTGGCGCCACAAGACGCCGGTGATCTACCGCGCCGCGGCGCA
>JANOEG010000061.1:0-2939 GCA_031413095.1 Burkholderiales bacterium
CCCCAGCACCTGCGCTGCGTCGCAGCCGAAGAGCTGCTCGGCCGCCGGGTTCATGCCGACGACGGTCTGCGCTTCGTCGATCATGACGATGGCTTCGCGCGTGGCCCGCAGCAGGCTGCTGCTCAAGGCATCGAACAAGCCGCTGCCCTGCGGGCTCTTCGGTGGCAGGGGTGACAGGGCGCTCATGGCAACGGCATCGTAGGCCGCCCGTGTGCCAGAACCCACCGCGCCGCCGTTGTCATGGCGGCGCGGCTTGCGCAGCATCAAGTCACGCCACGGCGAGTCGCTTGCCGGCCGATTGCGTCTTCTTCGGCAGCTTTAACTCGAGCACGCCGTTGCTGTGCCTGGCATCGGCGCCGGCCTGATCGACATCGCTGGCGAGCAGGAAACTGCGGCTGGCGTAGCTGTAGCGGCGCTCGCCGCGCAGCACGCGGCCGTCCTGCTTTTCTTCCTTGTCCTGTTTGACTTCGGCGCTGATCGTGACCTTAGGGCCTGCCAACGCTATCGGAGGGCATTGAGTGCACGCAAAACGGGTCGTCGTTCGGAAAAGTCTGATAGCGCAATCCGAAAGTTCCGACAGTGCAGCGCAGCCGATGCCGATTGCCGTGCGTCGGCGTCAGATCGATGCTGTGCTTCATCGCACCACCGTTTCGAGGAGATTGCAGAGATGGCCACCGCAATGCCCGCCACTTCCGGCACCGTCCGCAGCCTCGGCGCCAGCCACGCCGCGTGGTTCGTCCGCGGCCTCGGCACCGAGGCGATGACGATCGACCTGTGTGGCCTGGTCGAGTTGCTCGGCGGCGCTGGCGACAGCGAGGGCTGCCACAGCAGCGAGCGCTTTGCCATCGCCCGCGTGGCCCGCGGCGCGATGCTGGTTCACGAAGGCGCGTTCGCACAGATGCTCTACATCGTGCAGACCGGCAGCTTCAAGACGGTGAAGACGGCCGAAGACGGCTACGAACATGTGCTCGCCTTTTCCAGCCAGCGCGACCTGATCGGCTACGACGGCCTGTACCGAGAGCACTACGCGTTTTCGTCCGTGGCGCTCGAAGACAGCCGCGTCGTCGCGCTGCCGATGGCCGGACTGGCCGCGCTGCGGCAGCGCTCGCCCGCGCTCGACGCTGCGCTGCAGGCACTCATCGCGCGCCAACTCGCGCACGCGGGCGAGATCGCGGAAGTGATGTCCGCGGTGGCGGCCGACGCGCGGCTGGCGCGCTTCCTGATGCAGCTGTCGGCGCGCATGGCCGAACGTGGCCAGTCGCCGCGCCGCCTGCTGCTGCGCATGAACCGGCGCGACATCGCCAACCACCTTGGCCTGGCCCACGAAACCATCAGCCGTTCGTTCCGCCTGCTGTCCGATTTGGGCTGCCTGCGTGTGGCCAACCGCGAAGTGGAGATCCTCGACTCCGCCGCCCTGCGCCGTTGCGCCCGCAGCACGAGAGGACCTGTCGAAGAGGTCACCGAAGCGCTGGCCTGCGCGGCTTGAAATCACTATCGAAACTTCCCAGGAGACATGACATGAGACGTTCGATCGCCACCGCCGCAGCCGCCGTGTTGCTTGCCTGTTCGTTCAGTGCGGCACACGCGCAAGGCGCAGCGTCGGCGCCGCAGCCTGGAATGGGCATGGGCGGCGGCATGCAAGGCTGGCGCATGAACCGCGACAACACGCCCGGCTGGTCGATGATGACGCGCGCCGAGCGCCGCGATCACCACGACAAGATGAGTGCCATGACCGACCATGGCGCCTGCATGGCCTACATGGAAAAGCACCACGCGCAGATGAGCGAACGCGCGAAGACACGCGGGCGCACCGTGCCGGGCAAACCGCGCCACGATGCGTGCACACCGCTCAAGTAAGCGATGGGCCGCTCCCGAGCTTGCTTGCTCCCCCTCGGGGGGACGGTCGCCGTGAAGCGGCGGCCTTGGGGGTACCCAAAAGTAACGTTCGCGCACGCGCGCCGCGTCAGCAGTAATCTGCGCGCCCCTCTCCCTGGGCCTGTCGAGCGGCATCGCGGTGTCGGCAGGGTCAGCCCGAACGCAGCGCCGTCTCGCCGAAGCCGTCGCTCAGCAGATCGGATCGTCGACGCCATGTCACACCACACTGCGGTCTTCGACGCCTGGCACACGGCGTGTGCCTACACCGATGTCCTGGCCACTTCGCGCGCCAGCGCCCAATCGTGGCAAGAGCATCAGTCCTTGCGCCTGAAGGAGTTGCTGCACGACGCGGCGCAGCGCTCGCCCCTGTACCGGCGGCGTCTTCAGGACGCCGGGCCGGGCGGCAGCGCACTGCAGACGCTGCAGCGCCTGCGGCCGGTGAAGAAGCGCGAGCTGATGCAGCACTTTGCCGATTGGGTCACCGACCCGGCGCTGACGCTGCCGGCGCTGCGCGCCTTCGTGCGCGAGCGCGCCAACCGCGGCGAAGCCTTTCTCGGCCGCTACCTGGTCTGGGAAAGCTCGGGCAGCAGCGGCGAGCCGGCGCTGTTCGTGCAGGACGGGCGCTCGCTCGCGGTGGCCGACGCGCTCGAAGCCGCGCGCGGCCCGATCTCGCTGGCCGCCGCCGGCAGCTGGGGCGGTTGGCCCGATCTGTGGCCCAGCGTGCCGAGTGCGGAGCGCATCGCGCTCGTCGCCGCGACGGAAGGCCACTTTGCGAGCGTCGTCGCCTTCGAGCGCGCGCGCGAACTCAACCCGTGGCTGGGCGCCACGTCGCAGAGCTTTTCGTTCCTGCAGCCGATGTCGCAGCTCGTCGAGCAACTCAATGCATTCAACCCGACGGTGCTGGCCAGCTACCCGAGCATGGCCTGGGTGCTGTCTGAAGAACAGCGCGCCGGTCGCCTGAAGATCGCGCCGCATGCGCTGTGGACCGGCGGTGAGACGCTGACCGCGGCGACACGGCGCACGCTGGGCGAACGCTTCCACGCGCCGGTGCGCGACAGCTACGG
>JANOEG010000062.1:0-1771 GCA_031413095.1 Burkholderiales bacterium
GAACAGCCTCAATCGACCAGTGCGTCGAGCGCCTTCTGGTAGCGGTTGGCGTGCGAGCGCTCGGCCTTGGCCAGCGTCTCGAACCAATCGGCGATCTCGTCGAACTTTTCTTCGCGCGCCTGCTTAGCCATACCTGGGTACATGTCGGTGTACTCATGCGTCTCGCCGGCCACCGCGGCCTGCAGGTTCTGGCGGCTGTTGCCGATCGGCAGGCCGGTGGCCGGATCGCCCGATCCATGCTCGAGGAATTCGAGGTGGCCGTGCGCATGGCCGGTCTCGCCTTCGGCGGTGGAACGGAACAGCGCAGCGACGTCGTTCTGGCCCTCGATGTCGGCCTTGTTTGCGAAATACAGATAGCGGCGGTTGGCCTGAGACTCGCCCGCGAAGGCGTCTTTCAGGTTTTGCTCGGTTTTCGAACCTTTCAGTGCCATGGTCTTGCGCTCCTAGGAATGGTCAACAACGAATCCGGCGATATCTCCGGGAAAGCGCACCTTACTCTTTTCGCTCGAGGCCGGGCCAATGCAATGCATCAATGCAAGCCATAGCCGGCGCCTGCCTTGAGTCAGCGCAACTCGAGCAGGCGCAGCGCCAGGTCGTGCAAGCGACCCTGCGGGTCCACCAGGTTTTCGAGCACGGTGAAGTGGTTCTTGCGCGGCACCGTTTCACAGACCGGCACCGCCGTCGGACCCCACTGGTCGCGGATCAACTGGTTGTGGCGAATGAACTCGTCACTCTCGTCGGCTCCGACGACGGCATATAGCTTGCCAGCCTTCGGGCGCGGGAAAAACGCCGGCGACAGGCGATTGACCTGGGCCGAGGTGAGCTTCAGATCGGTTTGCAGGAATTCGGTGTGGCGGATGGGTTCCAGATCGTAGAGCCCGGAGATGGCAAGCGCGCCGGCAAGCGGCTGCAGCGGCAGCGCCTCGTCAACCTGCTTCCAGCGGCAGGACAGCAGCATCGCTGCCAGGTGCGCGCCCGCCGAGTGGCCGACGAGCGCGATGCGCGCCGGATTGCCGCCGTGCTCTGCGGCGTGATGCCAGGTCCAGGCCACCGTCTTGACCATTTGCAGCGCGATGTCTTCGACGCTCACCGCCGGACACAGCGCGTAGTTCGGCACAACGACCATCGCGCCATCAGCGACAAAGGACGGTGCCACGAACGAAAAATCGCTCTTGTCGAGCGCACGCCAGTAGCCGCCGTGGACGTAGATCAGCACCGGTGCGTTCGGAACCGCGGCGGGAAACACGTCGAGTGTTTCGCTCGGTCCGTCGCCGTAGCGCAGATCCAGGACCTTGTTCGGGCTGCGCTCGCGCGCCAGCGCCGACGCCTCGGCCCACTTGGCCAGCTGCGCCATCGAGTCGGCCACGCGAACGCGGTTGTTGTACTGGGCGTCGAGCCACGCCGGATCGTCGAGTCTGGGTTTCATGGGCGCGGATCGTAAACCCCAACCGCTTGGGTGGCGAGGCCGGCCCAGCGCGCGGTGCTAGACTTCAAAACGGTTCGGGGGCGTAGCTCAGCTGGGAGAGCGTCGCGTTCGCAATGCGAAGGTCAGGAGTTCGATCCTCCTCGTCTCCACCAGTATTTTTGTACTCATGCCCTCGTTTCCCTATGGGTGCCTCCCGGTAAGGGGCCACTAACAGTGCCCGCTCTTCGTCGGTCAGCCTCCTACCCTCGCCCCCTCCGTAGCTCGGTCCCGCGCCTCTGCCCGTGCCAAATCCGTAGAGCCGCCGACAACACGAAGACCCGAGGACCAGGAGGCCGGGAGGCTTCG
>JANOEG010000063.1:0-5006 GCA_031413095.1 Burkholderiales bacterium
ACGAGTCCTCCCAAGGCGCTGCGAAGTCTTTTCCGCTGTCGCTCGAGGATCTCATCGAAGACCGACGGGCACCGTTCGTGCGCCGGCATCTCAGGCAGTTGTATGTGAACCCCATCACCGGTCGGCTTGACTGGGAGGTAGTGGAGGCGTCGGGAAAGGGCATTCGTGGCATACGCGCACCTGCATCGCCGGTGACAGATGGCATTCGGGTTCGCGAGTTCGTGTATCAGCCGGGGATGCAGTCAGCGGCCGTAGCGCGCTGATCTTGAATCTCCCGTTGCCACACGGTGAAGACGGCGGCCGAGCGTTCACTTCAGAGGAGTAGGTCAATAGTCAGCTCCTGGCCGAAAGTGAGAGTCCACCACGGGCCGCTTTGCCCGTCGCGCGGCCGCCTGACTCTCGATCATTGACCTCGTTACGCTACAGTCGAACTGCTGCGAGCGCACTGGGGCTCTTCGGCTTTCCCCCGCTGCAGTGTTGTTGTGTGGGGTTCGTTGTGGGGTTTCCGGTCATGGGGAAGATGGATTTGATGGCGCGACAGGCACTTAGCTGGGTACTCGACGTTCAGGTGCAGAACCTGGAATAGAAATGAAGCCCCTAGCTCACTCCGTTCGCATTCCCCGAGGGGAGCGTCCGCGACTTGGGGCGGCCCAGCGCCACTGACATGGAAACCCCCGGCAACCTCTTCGCAGTCGCGGCGCCCAGCGGCGCCGGCAAGTCGAGCCTCGTCAAGGCGCTGCTCGAACTCGACTCGCACCTGGTGGTTTCCGTGTCGCACACCACGCGCGCGCCACGTGGGCAGGAGCATCATGGACGGGAGTATTGGTTCGTCGACGAGCCCGAGTTCCGCGCCATGGCAGACCGCGGCGACTTCTTCGAGTGGGCCCAGGTTCACGGCAAGCTCTACGGCACGTCGCGCCTGGCGATCCAGGACCGACTGGCGCGCGGCGAAGATGTGGTGCTCGAGATCGACTGGCAAGGGGCGCTGCAGATCAAGCGCCTGTTCGAACACACAGTACTGATTTTCATCCTGCCGCCGTCTTGGGACGAGTTGCGCCAACGCCTGCTGCGCCGCGGTGAAGACAACCCCGAGACGATCGAACAGCGCATGGCCAACGCACGGGTCGAAGTGGCCCACGCCCGGGATTTCGACTTCGTTATAATCAATTCCCTCTTCGAGACGGCGCTCTTCGACCTGAAAACGGTTGTTCATTCGCAGCGTCTGAAGTACGCCGCCCAGCGGCGCAACAAGTCCGCAGTTTTTGCGAACCTGAACCTCGATTGACGAAAGCACCGCAACCCATGGCCCGCATCACTGTCGAAGACTGCCTGGACAAGATCCCCAACCGTTTCCAGCTCGTGCTGGCCGCGACTTACCGCGCCCGCATGCTGAGCCAGGGGCATGCGCCGAAGGTCGAGTCCAGGGGCAACAAGCCCGGCGTTACTGCGTTGCGCGAAATCGCCGCGGGCGTCGTCGGCATCGAGATGCTGCGCAAGGTGCCGATCTAGGCCCTGCTCGCAGACGCTGCATCAGAGGCGCTCTTCGGAGCGTCTTTTCAGTTGAATGGGCGCTCTTCGGAGCGCCCTTCGCGTTTGTGGGAGTATTGGGACGTGGGCATTCGATCCTTCGCCGCCGACCTGCTGCCGAGCGCGCTGCTGCAAACCGCACGCGAGCGTCCAGCCGCTGCCATGCCACGCGCTGAGGCCAATGACTTCGCAGCACTGACCGAGAAGCTCTCCTACCTGTCGAAGGCCGAACTGAAGCAGGTCCGCGAGGCCTACAAGTTCGCCGACGAAGCCCACCTCGGCCAGTTCCGTGCCAGCGGGCAGCCGTACATCACACATCCGATCGCCGTGGCCGGCCTCGTGGCCGACTGGAAACTTGACGTGCAAGCGGTGATGGCGGCGCTGATGCACGACGCGATGGAAGACTGCGGCGTCACGAAACCGGAGCTGATTCAACGCTTCGGCGCGCCGACGGCGGAGCTGGTCGATGGCTTGACCAAGCTCGACAAGCTGCATTTCTCGACGCGCGAGGAGTCGCAGGCCGAGTCGTTCCGCAAGATGCTGCTGGCAATGGCGCGCGACGTGCGCGTCATTCTCGTCAAGCTCGCCGACCGGCTGCACAACATGCGCACGCTGTCGGCCATGGCAGCCGACAAGCGCGGGCGCATCGCCCGCGACACGCTCGACATCTACGCGCCGATCGCGCACCGCCTCGGCCTGAACCAGATCTACCGCGAACTGCAGGAGCTGTCGTTCGCACAGGTCTATCCGTGGCGGCATGCGGCGCTGGCCAAGGCGCTGACGCGGGCGCGCGGCACCCGGCGCGACATTGTCGAGCGCGTGCAGAAGGACGTGGAGAAGGCGTTCGGCGCCGCCAAATTGAAGGCGCAGGTCTTTGGCCGCGAGAAGACGGTCTATTCGATCTTCCGCAAGATGCGCGACAAGCACCAGCCGTTTGCCAGCGTCAATGACCTGTTCGGCTTTCGTGTCGTCGTGCCGCAGATCTCGGACTGCTACATCGCACTCGGCGTGCTGCACCAACTCTTCAAGCCGATGCCGGGCCGCTTCAAGGACTACATCGCGATCCCGAAGGCCAACGGCTACCAGTCATTGCACACGACGCTGGTCAGCCCGCTGGGCACCGCGGTCGAATTCCAGATCCGCACCGAGCCGATGCATGCCGTGGCCGAGGCCGGCATCGCCGCGCACTGGATGTACAAGACCAAGGGCAGCAACGGCCACGGCGCCGACGCCCAGCGCCTGGGCGCGACGGTGCTGAAAAGCCTGATCGACATCCAGGACGACACGCGCGACGCCGCCGAGTTCCTGGAGCACGTCAAGATCGACCTCTACCCCGAGGCGGTTTATGTGTTCACGCCGAAGTCGCAGATCCTGTCGCTGCCGCGCGGCGCGACACCGGTCGATTTCGCCTAAGCGATCCATTCCGACGTCGGGGATCATTGCGTCGCCGCGGCGGTCAACGGCGAAGCGGTCGCGCTGCGCACCGAGCTGAAGAGCGGCGACGTGGTGGCGATCACCACAGCACCCGGTGCGCGGCCCAATCCGGCGTGGTTGAACTTCGTGCGCACCGGCCGCGCGCGCGCGAAGATCCGCCATCACCTGAAGACGATGGAGCACGAAGAGTCACGCGCGCTCGGCGAGCGGCTGTTGGCGCAGAGCCTTCGCAGCGAAGGCCTGCTGATGCCGTCGTCCGACCCGAACGACGAAGCGGCCGTGCAAATCTGGCACCACCTCACCCGCTGGAGCGGCAACCGCAACCGCGGCGAATTGATGGTTGACATCGGCGTCGGCCGCAAGATCGCCTCGATCGTCGCCAAGCGCCTTGCACACCTCGTTGCCGAGCGTGGCGGCGACAAGCCGGATGCGGTGACGCTGTCGATGCGCCACTTCGGCACCGACGCTGAGGCCGTGCCGCACCAGGGCCATGTCGTCATCGACGGTAGCGAAGGCGCATCGATCCAGCTCGCCGCCTGCTGCCATCCGATCCCCGGCGACGAGATCGTCGGCTACCTCGGCCGCGGCGAGGGCCTGACGGTGCACAGCGCCGAATGCTCGGTGGCCAAACGATTGTTCGAACGCGACAGCGAGCGCTGGTTGCCCGTGGAATGGGCCGAGCAGCCGGTGCGCGCCTTCGACGCCCAGGTCAATGTGCTGGTTCAAAACGGCAAGGGCGTGCTGGCGCGTGTGGCCACCGCCGTCAGTGCCACCGAGACCGACATCACACACATCGACATGGGCACCGAGCGCGCAGCCGAGACCACGGAGCTCAAGCTGACGCTGGCCGTGCGCGACCGCCAGCACCTGGCCGATGCGCTGCGCACGTTGAGGCGGGCGCCCGCAGTGCTGCGGGTCGCACGCGTCAAGGGCTGAGCTTCAGTTCTCGAACTCGATGCGTGTCGCGATGGCGCGCGTCCGGTCCGCCGACAAGACGCCCCGCACACGCACCCGCCGGCCGTCGGCCAGATCGCCCTCGGTGCCGTTGTCGTAGCGTGGCGAGGCGCCATAGAACACGGTGACGCCGCGCACCTGGAAAGTCTTCAGCGTCGTGTTCAACCCGGTGATCACTTCGCGCAGATCGACACCGTCATTGAAGGCATCGTCATCGCTGCGCAGATCGACTGATGCAGCGATCAGCTCGCCTACGGCGCTGCGGCCGCGCACCTTGACGCGAGCGCCGAGCAGCACACCGCTGGTCCCATCTTCGAAGCGCGCCGCACTGGCATCGACGTTGATGCCATTGACGGCAAAGCGCGTGATGCTGGTGAGCGACGTGATCAGGCCTTCGACTTCGGCTTCATCGCGGTCGTCGAGGCGGCGACTTTCCACGGTGATGGCCGTCACTGGCCAGCGCCCGGCCGCCTGCGACGTGGCGACCTTCATGCGCACGGTCTGGCCGTTGGCCAGGCCCACAGGCACGCCAGTGGCTGCCAGATCGAAGGTCTGCGCACCGATGCGCAAGGTCGGCGGTGCCGCCACCAGATCACGCACCAGGCCGCGCACACGGAAAGCGGCGGGTGTGGTGCTGCGGCGCTCGATGCGCGTGGCCACGTAGCGGTCAATCAGCGCACCGGGGTCGATGAACCCGTGGACTTCGACGATGTCGCCGACGACCAGCGAACCCGCACCGCCGAGCACGCCATCGACGACCGTGGCTTGCGTCACGCGCACGGCCTGGCCGAGAACGGCGATCAAAAGGCCGTTGGCATCGGTGTTGGTCACCGGTCCGAGCAGGTCGCTCGCAAAGCGCACGCGTGTCGCCGTGGCTGCGCGGCCGCCGTTGCCATCGTCGGTGATGGCGCTACTCTCGACTTCGACGCGCATGCCCAGGCGCAACTCATCGCGGCTGCGGCCGCTGCCATCGGCGTCTTCGACGCGTGCGCTGCTGTCGTCGAAGCGCACGCCGGCGACGATGATGGAGCCGAAGCCGGTGATCGGACCTTCGACATAGGCGCCGGTGGCCCCTGTGCCGCCGGTTTCGA
>JANOEG010000064.1:0-4301 GCA_031413095.1 Burkholderiales bacterium
TGATCGAAGCCACCGGCTCGCACGCCACGCGTCAAGCGCCGCTGGCTTGGCTGGCCTTCGAGCCGCCTGCCGCCGATGCGCACATGCTGTTGACCTTGACGCTGTGGCCCGGCGGCGAGCGACGCGTCTTGGCCGAGGCGCATCCGCATGGGAAGTGGGTGCGCTGGATCGGGTGAGGCCCAGTTGGTTGGCTTTGGGAAGAGCGACTTAGATTTGAGACTTGACCCCGATGCTCGATGCGTCCGAGTCCAGCGAGTCAGTGGATAGGCCGCAAAAGGCACAGGTCTTCCAATGCGCAACAGCCCAAATGATGAATGCTCCGTGCCGCTTGCTTGAATACGCCGCAGAGAGCCAATTAGACTTGCAGCGTGGGCAGACGTAGCGAGCGAGATAGGCGGATGAAGGACCGAAGATCAGCCCGATTGCCGCGAAGCCAATTGTGCCAACCCCAATCCTGGTTGCCGACCAAGCCCAGTACTGGTGGAGGAGCAGGCTACCGAGCAGAGCGACAGAGAGGCCAACGGCAAGCAGCAGGGTCAGGTTCCGGCGCAAAGCTGAGAGTGATACCCGCTCGGCTTGAGTGAGGAGTGGAGTCGTCGCCGAAGAACGGATGACTGGTTCCGCTCCTGCGAGAGCATCGCGGTAGGCCCTAATCAACGCCACAGTCGCTTTTGCAGGACAGCCGCAGTTGTGGCAACGGTCCACTCCGGCAGCAACAGGCTCGTTGCAGGCGAAGCAGGTCCAACGATAGCTTGGTGCCATGTGTGCTGCCTGGATTGCCTGTGTGTGTTCGCTTGACGCATCTCACTCAAAACATGACACCGCCTCTTGCTCAGAGCGCCGCGCGGCCTGCCCCTACTGCGCCGGATCGCGGATCTCCCAGCGGATCTTGTCGATCTCGGCCAGCAACTCCGGACTCAGCGCCGTGCCCCAGGCGTCGATGCACTCGTCGAGTTGCGCCACGCTGGTCACGCCGATGATCGTGCTGGCCACGCGCCAGTTTGTGTAGCAGAAGGCCAGCGCCATCTTCGTCGGCGTCAGACCGTTCGCGCGCGCCAGCGCGTTGTAGCGCTTGGCGGCGGCCTGGCTTTCGGGGCGGCCCCAGCGCTGCTGCTTCATGCGTTCGAACAACGCCATGCGGCCCTTGCTCGTCGGATCGTGGATGCCGCGCTCGTCGTACTTTCCGCTCAGCAGGCCGAAGCCCAGCGGCGAGTAGCCGAGCAGGCCGACGCCGCTCTTGTGCAGCGCCTCGTCCAGCCCGTTGTCGACGACGCGGTTGATCAGGCAGTACGGGTTCTGCACCGAGACCACGCGCGGCAGGCCGTGTTGCTCGGCCACGCGCACGAACTCCAGCAGGCCCCAGGGCGTCTCGTTGGACAGGCCGATGGCGCGCACCTTGCCCGCCTTGATCAGCTTGGCAAAGGCCTCGAGCTGGTCGTGGATCGAGGTCTGGTCCTGGTCCTTCGCCGGGTCGAAGTACACGCCGCCGAAAGACGGCACGTTGCGGTTTGGCCAGTGCAGCTGGTACAGGTCGATGACGTCGGTCTGCAGCCGCTTCAGGCTGTCGTTGCAGGCGCTCTCGATGTCGGCCGGCGGCACGTCGTTCTTGCCGCCACGCACCCAGTTCATCCCTCGTGCCGGGCCGGCGACCTTGCTCGCCAGCACGATCTTCTGCCGCGCCCCCGGGCGTTTGGCGAACCAGCGACCGATGATGGCCTCGGTGGCGCCGTAGGTCTCGGCCTTGGGCGGCACCGAGTACATCTCGGCCGTATCGATGAAGGTGACGCCGCGCTCCAGCGCACGGTCGAGGATGGCGAACGCGCCGGCTTCATCAACCTGCTCGCCGAAGGTCATGGTGCCCAGACAGATCGGCGTGACTTGCAAGGGTCCGAGGGCAATGGTTTTCATGCTGTCACAAGATGTGTCGATGTGGATAGCATTGAGTTTGCACCAGAGAGGTTCGGACCAGGGAGCGATGACTTGAGGACGAGGGAAGTCGCGTGACGATCCTGATCGTTGGCGCCACGGGTTTGCTGGGCCGCGTCACGGCGCTGGCCCTGCTGAAGGAAGGGCAGCGCGTGCGCGTGCTCGTGCGTGAGCCCGCCCGGCAGCCGCAACACGTGAGCGAGCTGCAGCGTGCCGGCGCCGAACTGGTGAGTGGTGACCTGACCGACCCGGGCTCGCTTGAGCGGGCGTGCAAGGGTGCGCTGCGGGTCTTTGCCTGCGCGCACTCCTTCCTCGGCCGGGGCCGCTTGCGCAGCGCGCAGGTCGATCATGTCGGCCACAGCGCGCTGATTGCTGCCGCGCAGTCAAGCGGCGTGCCACGGTTTGTCTACACCTCGGCGCTCGGTGCGCGCGAAGACCACCCGATCGACTTCTTTCGCACCAAGTACGAGATCGAGGAGGGGCTGCGCGAAAGCCACATCCCGTTCACGATCCTGCGGCCGGCGGCGTTCATGGAGCAGCATGTGCACGAGTTCCTCGGCAAACCGCTGCTCGAAAGAGGCTTCGCGTTGATCTTCGGCGCTGGGAGCAAGCGGCGCAACTTTGTCTCGGTGCGAGACGTGGCGCCGTTCGCGGTGACGGCGCTGCGCGATGACACCCTCGTCAACCGCACCATCGACATCGGCGGGCCCGACAACATCAGCACCCGCGACGTGGCGGCGATGTACGCGCTGCGCTCGCGTCAGGGCCGCGTCTTCCATCCGCCGCTGGCGGTGGCGCACGTGGCGGCGCAGGTGCTGCGGCCGTTTCATGAAGGCGTGGCGCGCGTGCTCGAAGCTGCTGCCGTGCCGGATGACGACTGGCCCGAGACATTCGACCCAGGCGCGCTGCTGGCTGAATTCCCGCGCGAGATGATGACGGTGGAGCGATTTGTCGACGAGCGCGTGCGCGACTGGCGGCGCTCGCGCGTGGGCCGCGGCCGGTAGAGCTCGTTGTCTGAATCCGTAGTCTGCACTCAGCGGACCTCACAGCCCCTTTCGCGCCGACAGCTAACCTCGCTCCAGTTAAAGTTTGCTGATGCAGACTGACTGCCATGACGCGCATCGCCAACGTGCTGCGCGCCCAACGCCCGGCCGGTGAAGCAACGTATCGAACGGGTGGCCGCCGTTGCGCTGGTGCTGCTGGCGCACCTTTTGCTGTTGTGGGCCTGGCGCTTTGTCGCGCCACCCGAGCCGAGGGAGCGAAGCCCGGGCGTGGCACCGAACATCACCGTCTTGCGACTGATGCCGCCCCCACCCGCTCCACAGCCCACGCCGGACCTTCCGGGCGCGGCACGCCCGTCTGCGGCACCACCACCAGCCCGGTCCAACAGGCCGTCGTCGCCGTCGAAGCCCGAAGCACCAGAGGCTGCGAAGCCGGAGGCCATCACCGTGCTCGCTGCGCCTGAGCCGGCAGCCTCGGCGCCAACGCGAGCGTCGCACGGGCTCGAGCTGTCGGTGCCACGCGCAACCGCCTCGCCACCGCTGCGGACGATGAAGGATCAGGCGCTCAATGACCCGCGCGCCAACACGCCGCGCCGCACGGTCGAAACGCGCGTGGCCGACGTGTCGGGTACGACGGCGATGACCGAAGAGCCCATGAACGACACGAAGACGCGCTTTCGCCAGAGCGGCGCATGCATCGAGGTGCATGTGTCGCGCGACGCGCAAACCAATCCTTGGAATCAGAACCACTCGCCGACGCCGAAGCTGGTCAAGCCGAGCTGTTGAGGCGCGCACGACTGTCGTTGCGCAAGTTCGGCGCCGGGATCGTCGACAACGCGCCGGCGATCAGCACCGCAGGAAAGAACACGAACGCGTTCAACACCGCGTCGAGCATCGCCAGCAGGACGACGATGGCCAGCAGCCACGGCAAGGCCTGCGCTGACAGCGGATCGCCGCGCGGCGCTTGCCACGCGATGCGCGCTGCAGGCAGCAGCAGGACGCTCGCCGACAGCACCACACCGATGAGGCCGAACTGGCCGAGCACCAGCATCGCCAGACCCCACGGGCGAGACGGTTGGGGCCGCCACCAGTCCCACTGCCCCGTGCCGACGAGCGGACGCGCGGTGGCCAACGGCAGCGCCCGCTGGTCCTGCGCGATGCGCCAGGTGAACGAGCCGCGGCCGACCGACTTGATCGCACTCACTGCGGCGCGGCCGAGCGACGTATCGTTGGCGATGCGCGCGATCGGCACGACGCCGGAGACGTACACCGCGCTGATCACCACCGCCACCGTCAGCGCTGCCGCCATCATGTGGCGTGCGCGCAGGCGCGACGACAGCCACAACAGGCCGGCGCCGAGCAGCGCGAGCGCCA
>JANOEG010000065.1:0-1927 GCA_031413095.1 Burkholderiales bacterium
GCCGGTGCCGACGTTGTCGGGCGGCGAAGCGCAGCGCCTGAAGCTCGCCGGTTTTCTGGCGCAAGCGGCCGAGCGGCCCGGGCAACGTGTCGCCAAGAAAGGCACGCTGTATCTGTTCGACGAACCGACGACGGGGCTGCATTTCGACGACATCGCCAAGCTGATGCGCGCGCTGCGCAAGCTGCTCGACGCCGGTCATTCGGTGATCACGATCGAGCACAACCTGGACGTGATCCGCGCGGCCGATTGGGTGATTGACCTGGGGCCGGAAGGTGGCGAAGCGGGCGGCGAGCTGGTGTTTGCGGGCACGCCGGAAGAGATCAAGCTGCATCCGAGTTCGCACACAGGCAAGGCACTGACGGACTATGAAGCGACGCTCGGCATCGCGCTGCGCGCCGAAGAAGGCCGGCCGCTGCAAAGCGTGATCCGTGCGGCACGTGCGCCAAGCGAAGAGGTCATCCGCATCGTCAACGCGCGCGAGCACAACCTGAAGTCGATGGACGTGGACATTCCGCGCGGCAAGTTCAGCGTCATCACCGGCGTGTCGGGTTCGGGCAAGAGCACGCTGGCCTTCGATATCCTGTTCAACGAAGGCCAGCGGCGGTACCTCGAATCGTTGAACGCCTACGCGCGCAGCATCGTGCAACCCGCGGGGCGGCCAGAGGTCGATGCCGTTTATGGCATCCCACCGACGGTGGCGATCGAGCAGCGGCTGTCACGCGGCGGGCGCAAGAGCACGGTGGCCACGGTCACCGAGGTCTGGCACTTCCTGCGCCTGCTGTGGGTCAAGCTCGGCATCCAGCATTGCGCGAAGGACGGCACCGCGGTCGTGCCGCAGAGCATCGAGAGCATCGCGGCGCAACTGCTGCGCGATCACAAGGGCCAGCATGTCGGATTGATGGCGCCGCTGGTCGTCAACCGCAAAGGCGTCTACACCGACCTCGCCAAGTGGGCGAAGGCGCGCGGCCATTCGCATCTGCGCATCGACGGCGAGTTCCTCAATGTCGATCCGTTCCCGCGCATCGACCGCTTCAAGGAACACACGATCGAGTTGCCGGTCGGTGACCTCGTGATCGACCCGACGAACGAAACCGAGCTGCGCACGCTGCTCGCGAAAGCGCTCGACCTCGGCAAAGGCGTGATGCACCTGCTGACGCCGCTCGATGGTTTGCACGGCGCGATGGAAGCGGCGACGTCCACCGTCAGCATCGGCAGTGTCAAGGTCTTCTCGACCAAACGCGCCTGCCCGACCTGCGGCACCAGCTACCCCGAGCTCGACCCGCGCCTGTTTTCGTACAACAGCAAGCACGGCTGGTGCCCGAGCTGCGTCGGCACAGGGCTGACGCTGACGCGCGAACAGCGCAAGGCGCTTGACGACTCGGTGCGCGACGACAACGAGCGCGGCCGCGAGCAGAGTTTCCCGAGCGAGGAGGCTGAAGTCGACGGCCTCGCCGGCACACCCTGCCCGGAGTGCGACGGCACGCGACTCAACAAGGTTGCGCGTGGCGTGACCTTTGGCGGCGAGCCGATCGGCAGCGTCGCCGCGTGGGCCGTCGGCGATGCGCGACGCTGGGTCAAGGGGCTCGATCTGGTCGGCCGCGAAGCCGGCATCGCGCGCGACGTCGTCACCGAAATCGAAAGCCGCCTCGAATTCCTCGAACAAGTCGGCCTCGGCTACCTGACACTCGACCGCGCCGCGCCGACGCTCTCCGGCGGCGAAGCGCAGCGCATCCGCCTGGCCGCGCAACTCGGCAGCAACCTGCAAGGCGTGTGCTACGTGCTCGACGAGCCGACGATCGGCCTGCACCCGCGCGACAACCGTGTCTTGCTCGACGCGCTGACGCATCTGCGCAGCCAGGGCAACACGCTGGTCGTGGTCGAGCATGACGAAGACACGATCCGCCGCGCCGATCATGTCATCGACATC
>JANOEG010000066.1:0-12812 GCA_031413095.1 Burkholderiales bacterium
TCCTGGCCGAGGGCCTGTAGTTGTGCGTCGATCTGCGCCAGCGTGATCGTCCCGTACTGCTTCGGGTCGCGCTTGCCGAACATGCTGTGGTTGATGCCGTGCAGCATCAAGATCTTGAGTGCCATGGTGTTGTGTTCCTCAGTACGTGATGTCGATCGGTGTGCGCGAGTCGGCCGCGGCGATTCGCTTCCTTGCGCTCATGCCAGAGGCACCGTGAGTTTGTCGATCACCGCACGGGTGTCCGGGCGCACATTGCGCCACCACACCCAGGCTTCCGCGGCCTGTTCGACGAGCATCCCCACGCCATCGGCCAGACGCGCCACGCCGGCGTTCCGGGCCAGCCGGAGAAACGGCGTCAGGCCCTTGCCGTAGGTCATGTCGTAGGCCAGGGCGGTGCCGGCGAAGACGCCCGCAACAAGCTGCAGCGGCTCGCCATTCAGGCTGGCCGACGTGGCGTTGACCACGAGGTCGAATCGCTCGCTGCGGCCGATGTCGTGCAGACCGCAGCCGACCACCCGGCCCAGAGGCGCGAACTGGTGGGCCAAAACGACGGCCTTGTCTGCCGTGCGGTTGGCCAGCACCACCTCGGACGGGCGGCGTTCGAGGAAGGCGGGCAGCGCGCCCCGGCCCGCGCCGCCCGCGCCGATTAGCAGCACGCGCCGGCCCTTCATCGAAACGCCGAGGTTGGTCTCGATGTCGTTGGCCAAACCGATGCCGTCGAACATTTCCGCCAGGATGCGGCCGTCGGGCTCGAACTTCAGACAGTTGGCAGAGCCGGCCAGTTCGGCCCGCGCCAAATGGTGCGTGGCCAGCGCATAGGCATCGAGCTTGAACGGCGTGGTGATGTTGCAACCCTTGGCGCCACCGTCGCGAAAGGCGAGCGCCGCTTGCGCAAATCCACCGAGCGGCGCCTCGACCAGGCCGTACTCGACGTCGTGGCCAGTGGTCTTGGCAAAGCCGTTGTGGATCAGCGGCGATTTGCTGTGGCCCAGCGGATTGCCGAAAAGGGCGTAGCGGTCGGTCATGGAAGGTCGGCGGATCGAGGCAAGGATGTGGCGGCTTCGACACGCCACATCGCCATTGTGCAACCCGCTGACGAGATCGGCGTCAGGCGCTCGGCTTGTACGCGATGACGTCGATCTCGACCTTGGCATCGACCATCAGCCGTGCCTCGGTGGTCGAGCGCGCGGGCTTGCCATTCGGGAAGTAGCTCATGTAGATGCGGTTGAAGGCGCCGAAGTCGCGCGCGTCTTGCAGCCAGCAGGTGCATTTGCAGACGTCATCGAAGGTTGCGCCGGCCAACGCGAGCGCGGCCTTTAGGTTGTCCATCACCTGGCGCGTCTGCGCTTCGATGCCGCCCGTCACGATTTCGCCTTCGGCGTTGGCGGGCACCTGGCCCGAGACGTAGATGAAGTCGCCGGCGCGCACGGCGGGCGAGAAGGGGCGGGCCTGGCGGTCGGACGCCTTGGGCGGGTTGCCGAGGTATTGCAGGGCCATGGGTGTCTCCTTTCGGTGGGGTTTGGCGGCTCAATTTGAAATCTATTTTCAGAAATGTGCTGGCACTTAGGGGTTTGACCTGAAAAGCCAGCACCTGAACCCGAATAGGCTTCTGATTCTGAAAATTTACTTCACCTTGAGGAGTCTGCCATGACCCGCGACATTCATACCGACCGCCGCACGGTGCTGTCCTCGATGCTGGCCCTGAGCGCGGGTGTCGGCTTCGGGCCCGCGGCTGCGCAAGGTGCGGCGTCGGCGCTGAACCTGGCCATGGTGGCCGAGCCGCCAACGCTGGACATCCAGTCCACGCCGGCCGATCTGGTGTGCATCATCATGCAGCACGTCTTCGAGCCGCTGTTCACCTTCGATGCGAAAGCGGCGCTGGTGCCGATGCTGGCCGAGTCGATGCCCAAGATCTCCGCCGACGGCAAGAGCTACGCCATCACGCTGCGCAAGGGCGTCAAGCTGCACAGCGGGCGCGACCTCAACGCCGACGATGTGGTGGCCAGTCTCAAGCGCTGGATGGAGGTCTCGCCGCGCGGCAAGTCGGTGGCGGCGCAGGTGGCCGACATCACGGCCAAGGACGCATCCAACGTCGAGATCAACCTGAAGAACGCCTATGCACCGCTGTTGTCGCAACTGGCGATGGCCTCGGGCATGGCCGCGATCATGGCCAAGGAATCGCTGGCGCAACCGCTGCGCGAGTACGTCGGCACGGGGCCTTACAAGTTCAAGGAGCGAAAGCCCGACCAGTACGTGTTGCTGACGCGATTCGACGGCTATGCGGCGCGCAAGGAGGCCGCCAGCGGCTACGGCGGCAAGCGCGTGGCGGTGGTCGACGAGCTGCGCTTCGTGCCGGTGCCCAATGCCAACACCCGCGTCGAGGGCGCGCTGGCCGGCCAATTCCACTACGCCGACCTGCTGCCGATCGAAGCGCTGGCCCGGCTCGAGAAGGCCGGTGGCAAGGTGGTGCCGATCATGACGCCGTCGTTCGGCTTCCCTTACCTGGTGTTCAACACCAAGGAAGGCTCGATGGCGCAGGCGCCCGTGCGCAAGGCGGTGCAGACGGCGATCGGCCACGGCGAGATGCTGGCCGCCGGCTTCGGCGACACGCGCTTTTTCATCGTCGAAGGCAACCACTTCCCGAAGGGCACGCCGTTCTACTCCGACGCCGGAACCCCGGCCTACAACGAGCGCGACCCGAAGAAGGCCAAGGGCCAGGCCGAGCAGGCCGGCTACAAGGGCGAGCCGGTGCGCATCCTGACCAGCCGCCAGTACGACTTCCACTACAACATGGCGCTGATCATGGCTGAGCAGTTGAAGCGCGCCGGCTTCAAGGCCGAGCTCAACGTCGTCGAGTGGGCCACGCTGCTGCAGCGCCGCGCCGACCCCAAGCTGTGGGACATCTACATCACGCACTCGGGGCTCTTCCCGGAGCCGATGCTGTCGCCGCCGCAACTCGGTGACGGTGCGCCAGGCTGGTGGAGTTCGCCGGCCAAGGCGGCTGCGTTGTCGTCATTGAACCAGGAACCGAACCCCGCCAAGCGCGGGCCGCTGTGGGCCAAGGTACAGCAGGTGGTGTACGACGAGGTGCCCTACATCCAGGTCGGCAAGTTCGCCAGCCTGTCGGCACGTGCGCCTTCGCTGCAGGGCTACACGCCGTTCACCTATCCGTTCTTCTGGAACACCAGCCTGAAGAGTTGAGTCTCGAGGCCCGGCCCGATGGCGCGTTACCTGCTGGCCCGCCTGGGCGGCATGCTGCTGGTCATGTCGATCGTGGCGGTGCTCGTGTTCGTGCTCACGCGCGCTGCGCCGGGCGACCCGATCGCTGTGCTGCTGGGCGACCAGGCCACGGCGGAAGACATCGCGCGCGTGCAGAAGGTCTACGGCCTGGACCGGCCGCTGCCGGTGCAGTTCGCGCTGTGGCTGCGCGAGCTGGCGCACGGCAACCTCGGTGAATCGATCTTCCTGCAGCGGCCGGTAACGCAGGCGCTGTGGGAGCGCGCCGAGCCCACCGCGCTGCTGTCGCTGATGGCGATTGCGATCGCCGCGCTGATCGGCATTCCGTGCGGCATCGTCTCGGCGGTCTACCGCGGCAGGTTCGTCGACCAGGCCTTCACCGGCTTCGCGATGCTCGGTGCCAGCGTGCCCAGCTTCTGGTTCGGCCTCGTGTTGATGCAGATCTTCGCCGTCGGGCTGGGCTGGTTCCCGGTGTCGGGCTACGGTGAGCCGGGCGCGTCGCTGGCCGCGCGGCTGCACACGCTGGTGCTGCCGGCCACCGTGCTGGGGGTGCTGAACTCGGCGCTGATCATCCGCTTCACACGCGCCTCGATGCTCGACGTGCTGGGCGAGGACTACGTGCGCACGGCGCGTGCGAAAGGGCTCGGCGAACCCACCATCGTTCTCAAGCACGCGCTGCGCAACGCGCTGGTGCCGATCGTCACCGTGCTCGGCCTGACGGTGGCGCTGATGATCGGCGGCGCGGTGGTCACCGAGACGGTGTTCGGCCTGCCCGGCGTCGGCAACCTGGTGGTCAGTGCCGTGATCCGGCGCGACTACCCGGTGATCCAGGGTGCGCTGCTGGTGGTGGCGGCGATCTACGTGCTGATCAACTTCGGCATCGACCTGCTGTACACGGTCGTCGACCCGCGCGTGAAGGTCTGAGCGATGCGCCCCCCGACCGTGCCGCTCGTCCTGCGCAAGCTGTTCCGTCGACGCATCGTCCTGATGGCAGCGATCGCGTTCGCTCTGGTACTCGCCGTCTCGCTGTTGGCCGGGCCGCTGAGCGGCCTGGATCCGAACGAGACCGCGGTGTCGCAGCGCCTGAACGGCCCCTCGGCGGCTCACCTGCTTGGCACCGACGAGCTGGGGCGCGACGTGTTCGCGCGCATCGCGTTCGGAGGCCGCTACTCGCTGACCATCGCGCTGCTGACCGCGACCGGCTCGGTGCTCGCGGGTACGCTGCTCGGCCTGGTGGCGGGCTTCTTCCGGCGCCTGGACGCGCCGGTGATGCGCATCGTCGACGCGATGATGTCGTTCCCCGACATCCTGCTGGCGATCGCGCTGGTCGGCATCCTCGGGCCGTCGATGCTCAACGTCGTGCTGGCGCTGGTGCTGGTGTACACGCCGCGCGTCGCACGCGTGGTGCGCGCCTCGACGCTGGTGGTGCGCGAGCTGCTGTTCGTCGAGGCCGCGCGCGCGGTCGGCGTGTCCACTTCACTCATCCTGTGGCGCCACGTGTTGCCCAACCTGATGTCGCCGATCCTGGTCCAGGCCTCGTTCATCTTCGCCTATGCCATCCTGGCTGAGGCCGCGCTGTCCTTCCTCGGCGTCGGCGTGCCGCCGGAGATTCCGACCTGGGGCACGATGGTGGCCGGCAGCCAGCAGTACGCGCACCAGGCGCTGTGGATCGTGCTGTTCCCTGGGCTGGCGATCATCGTCACCGCGCTGTCGCTTCAACTGCTGGGCGACGGCATCCGCGACCTGCTGGACCCGCGCCTGCGAAAGTCGATGTGAACCGCCTCGAAGTGCGCCACCTCAGCACGTCCTTCGACACCGACGAAGGTCGCATCGACGCCGTGGCCGACGTAAGCTTCGCCATCCAGGCCGGCCAGACGACGGCGGCGATCGTCGGCGAATCGGGATCGGGCAAGTCGGTGACCAGCCTGACGCTGATGCGGCTGTTGCCGCGGACGACGCGCACGGCCGTCAGCGGTCAGGCCCTGTTCGTCGACCGTGCCGGCCAGACCGTCGACCTGCTCACGCTGCCCGAGCCGCGCATGCGCGCGTTGCGCGGCAACGAGGTGGCGATGATCTTCCAGGAGCCGATGACGAGCCTGAACCCGGTGTTCACCGTCGGCGAGCAGATCGCCGAGTCGCTGCGCCTGCACAAGCGCCTGGACCGCGCCGCGGCGCGCGCGCAGGCGCTGCGCATGCTCGAACTGGTGGAGATTCCCGCCGCCCGGCAACGCCAGGACGAGTACCCGCACCAGCTCTCGGGCGGCATGCGCCAGCGCGTGATGATCGCGCTGGCGATGGCCTGCGACCCCACGCTGCTGATCGCCGACGAGCCGACCACCGCGCTCGACGTGACGATCCAGGCTCAGATCCTCGTGCTGATGCGCCGCCTGCAGGCCGAGACCGGCATGAGTATTTTGTTCATCACGCACAACCTGGGCGTGGTGGCGCACCACGCCGACGACGTGGCGGTGATGTACGCCGGCCGCATCGTCGAGGCCGCCCCCGTGCGGCCGCTGTTCGCGACGCCGCAGCACCCGTACACGCAGGGCTTGCTGGCCTGCCTGCCCGGCAAGGCGCACGCGGCCGGAACGCCACGGCCGAAGCGCCTGTTCGCGATCCGCGGCCAGGTGTCGAGCCCGCTCGCGCCGCCGCCGGGCTGCGCCTTCGAGCCGCGTTGCGATCAGGCGCAGGCGCGCTGCACGAAGGCGATGCCTGCACTCATCGACTGCGGCGGCGGGCGCCAGGCGCGCTGCGTGCTCGTGCCCGATGCCAGCGTGACGAAGGCGGCCTGAGCATGCAAGACGCTGCCCTCGACGTGCCGCTGATCGAAGTGCGCGGCGTCAAGCGCTACTTCGGTTCCAAGGACAAGCCGGTGCGTGCGGTCGATGGGGTGTCGTTCGCGATCCACCGCGGTGAGACGCTCGGCCTGGTTGGCGAATCGGGTTCCGGCAAGAGCACAATCGGCCGCACCGTGCTGCGCCTGCTCGACTGCAGCGGCGGCCAAGTGCTGTACCGCGGTGACGACATCGGGGCGTTGTCGAACGAGCGCATGCGCAAGCTGCGCAGCAAGCTGCAGATCATCTTCCAGGATCCGTATGCGAGCCTGAATCCGAAGATGCGCATCGGCGCCGTGCTCGCCGAGGCGCTGTCGACGCACGGCCTGCACCAGGCCCCCGGCGCGCAGGACAAACGCATCGCCGAACTGCTCGAGCTGGTGGGCCTGCGCCCCGAGCACGCCAGCCGCTTCCCGCACGAGTTCTCCGGCGGTCAGCGCCAGCGCATCGGCATCGCGCGCGCGCTCGCGGTCGAGCCCGAGTTCATCGTCGCCGATGAGCCGCTGTCGGCGCTCGACGTGTCGATCCAGGCGCAGGTGATCAACCTGCTGGCCGACCTGCGCGAACGCCTAGCGCTGACGATGCTCTTCATCTCGCACGACCTCGACGTCGTCGAGTACCTGTGCGACCGCGTCGTCGTGCTCTACCTTGGCCACGTGATGGAGATCGCGCCCACCGCCGAGCTGTTTGCGCGCCCGCTGCACCCGTACACGCGCGCGCTCCTGGCTGCCAGCCCGAAGCCTGACCCGACGATCGAGAGCGTGGCCGTGCCGCTCCAGGGCGACATCCCGAGCCCGGTCAACCCGCCGTCGGGCTGTGTCTTTCGCACGCGCTGTCCACTCGCGCTCGAGGCCTGCGCACAATCGCTGCCGATGCTGGACGAGATGTCGCCGGGCCGCTTCTCGGCCTGCCTCCGCAAAGACTTCATGCTCACGCCAACACCATGACCACCAATGACCTGCTCGACCCCGTGATCGGCCCCGGATTCAAGGGCTTTCCGCATGGCCATCCCGGCCTGCGCCGCAGCGCCGTCGCGCAGGAGGGCTGGAACGTGATGGCCGGCGACCTGCCGTTCCCGATCGCCGTGCTCAAGCGCGACGCCGTGGCCCACAACGTCGACTGGCTGCAGCGTCAGGCACGCGACTGGGGCATCGACCTGGCGCCGCACGGCAAGACGACGATGTCGCCGCAGCTATTCCAGCGCCAGCTCGACGCCGGCGCCTGGGGCCTCACCTTCGCCACCGTCACGCAGCTCGCCGTCGGCGTGGCCGCCGGTGTGCGCCGCGCGCTGATCGCCAACCAGGTGCTGGGTGAGGGCGACCTGGCCGCCATCCAGCAGCTGCTGCGCGAGCACGCCGGACTGCGCATCGTTTTCCTCGTCGACTCGGCGGCGCAGTTGTCGTTGATCGAGGCCTGGTTCGCGGGCCATGAAGGCAGCGTGCCTTTCGAGGTGATGCTCGAGCTCGGCCTGCCGGGCGGGCGCACGGGCTGCCGCACGCACGACGAGGCGATAGCACTGGCGCAGCGCCTGCATGCGAGCAGCGCGGTCGGGCTGGTGGGCATCGAGAGCTACGAAGGCCTGGGTGCGAAGGGCAACACCGAGGCCGATGCGCCGTTCGCCAGCGCGTTGATGGACCGTGTCGAGGCGATCGCGCACGAGTGCGATGAGTGCGACCTGTTCGACGCCGACGAGGTGCTGTTGTCGGCCGGTGGCTCGGCCATCTTTGATCTGGTGGCCACGCGATTGACGCCGGCGCTCGGCCGTCCGGTGCGCGGCCTGCTGCGCTCGGGCTGCTACGTCACGCACGACCATGGCAACTACAAGCGCTTCGTCAGTGTCGTCGAGACCCGCCTGGGCTGCACGCCGGGTGAAGCACTGCGACCGGCGCTCGAGGTGTGGACGCACGTGCAGTCCTGCCCCGAGCCGGGCCTGGCACTGCTGGCCGTCGGCCGACGCGACCTGTCGTTCGACATCGAGATGCCGCTTCCGCTGCTGCGCGCGGCGCGCGGCGCGACGGCGCCGCACGCCGTGCCCCACAGCTGGAAGATCACCGGCCTGAACGACCAGCACGCGCACCTGCGCTGGGACGCTGCGGACGCGGCCGACGCGCCGCAGGTCGGCGAGCGTGTCGCGCTCGGTATCTCGCACCCCTGCACCACGTTCGACAAGTGGCACTGGATGCCGATGGTCGACGAGCACTACCGCGTCGTCGATGCGGTGGTGATGCACTTCTAGGCACACCCATGGGCAGCAACGGTTTGCTGCGCAAGGTGGCGCAGATTCGCGACAAGGCGCCAGCCGCGCGCCGCGCCATCCTCGACCTGATGCTCGAGGACCCCGACCGCGTGCTGGCCGAAAGCTTCGAGTTGCTGGCACGGCGTGCGCGCAGTTCGGTGCCGACGGTCATGCGCACCTGCCGCGACCTCGGCTTCGCCGGTCTGCGCGAGTTCAAGCTGGCGCTCGCGCACGAACTTGCGCTCGGCGGCTCGCCGCTGCACCGGCGCGTCGACATCAACGACAGCGCGGAAGACATCGTCGCCAAGGTCACGCGCAGCGCCGCGGCCACGGTGGCCGGTGTGCGTTCGCAGCTCGAACTGTCGACGCTCGAGGCGGCAGTCAGCGCCATTGCCGGCGCACGCCACATCGACCTGTTCGCCACCGGCATCACCTCGTGGTTCATGGCGCAGGACCTGCAGGCGCGCCTGTTCCGGCTCGGCCTGTCGGCCAACGCCTGGGTCGACTACCACCTGCAGCGTGTGGCGGCCGCGGCGCAGGACGCGCGCGGCGTCGTCCTGGTGGTGTCGCACGTCGGCGGCCTGCCGTCGATGCTCGAGGCGGTGGACATCGCGCGTCGGCAGGGCGCGTGCGTGGTATCGCTGACGCAGCCGGGCACGCCGTTGGCCGACCGCACCGACGTGCTGCTTTCCCTGAGCGTGCCCGACGACGCCGTGATGCACGTCGGCATCGACGTCTACATGACGCACCTGACCGCGATCGAGATCCTTACCGTGCTGGTGGCGCAGCGCTGCGGCGAGCCCGCCGTGCAGCGATTGCGCGGTGTGCGCGCCGCGCTGCACGAGCACGGTGTCGACGTGCGCGGTCATCCCCTGCAGAGCTGGGAGGGGGCCGCCACCGGCCCGCAGTCCGCCAACGGAGCACCCAAACCATGAGCCCCACTCCAATCCTTCTCGAAGGCGGCCTCGTCGTCGACGGCAGCGGTGGGCCGTCGTGGCTCGGCGACGTGTTGCTCGTCGGCTCGCGGATCGAACGCATCGGTGCCGACCTGCGCCAGCGGCTGCCCGAGGGCATGGCCATGGCGGACATCGACGTCGTCGACTGCCGCGACCTCGTCGTCGCGCCCGGCTTCATCGACGCCCACACCCACGACGACGCCATCGTGCTGTCCGACCCGGCCTACCTGCCCAAGGTGTCGCAGGGCATCACCACCGTGGTGACCGGCAACTGCGGCATCTCGCTGGCGCCGTACGTGACGGTGGCTGCGAAGCCGCCGCTGAACCTGCTGGGCGCGCAGTCGTTCCGCTACCCGTCGTTCGCCAACTACGCAGAAGCGATCGCGGCGGCGCGGCCGGCCGTCAACGTGGCGCCGCTGATCGGCCACACGACGCTGCGGTTTGCCGCGATGGACGACCTTTCCCGCGCGGCCACGGCCGAAGAGCGCGCGCGGATGGTCTCGTTGCTCGACGACTGCATGGCCGCAGGCGCGATGGGCCTGTCGTCGGGCCTGTTCTACGAGGAGGCGCATGCCGCGCCGGCCGACGAGGTGACGGACTTGGCACGCGTGGTGGCGCGTCACGGCGGCGTCTACACCACGCACTTGCGCAGCGAGATGGCGCAGATCATCGAGGCCCTGCACGAGGCCGGCGACTGTGCCTTCAACGCCGGCGTGCCGCTGGTCATTTCGCACCACAAGTGCGCTGGCCCGGCCAACTGGGGCCGCACGCGCGAGACGCTGCCGCTGATCGACGCGCTCGGCGCACGACAGCCGATCGCGATGGACGTCTACCCGTACGTCGCCGGCTCGACGGTGCTGCGCGAGGACCTGGTGGACGGTGTGATCGACGTCATGCTCACGTGGAGCGACGCCCACCCGTCAGTGACCGGCCGCATGCTCGCCGACGTCGCCGCCGAATGGGGTGTCGACCAGAAGACGGCCTGCCGCCGCCTGATGCCGGGCGGCGCGTGCTATTTCCAGATCGACGAGACCGATGTCGAGCGCGTGATCGCGCACCCGCGCACGATGATCGGCAGCGACGGCCTGCCGCACGACCGCCATCCGCACCCGCGCCTGTGGGGCGCATTCCCACGCGTGTTCGCGCGCTACTGGCGCGAGCGAAAACTGTTCTCGCTCGAACAGGCGGTGCACAAGATGACCGGCATGACGGCGAAGAACTTCCGTCTCGATGGCCGCGGCCTGCTGCGCGTCGGCGCCTGCGCCGATGTGGTGGTGTTCGATCCGGCTCGAATCGCCGATACCGCCACCTACGACAGACCGGTCAGCGCCAGCGTCGGTGTCAGCGCGGTCTATGTCAACGGCAAGCGAGCCTATGCCGAAGGCGGACCGGTGCTGGCGCGTTCCGGCCGCATGTTGGCGCGGGGCGGGGCATGAGCGACCCGAGGTGACTTCGTTAGCGCGGCCCCTACTGACTTGTGCTTTAGGCGCTGAGTGATACTGCGCCAAGTTGTTGCGGGACCTGGCTTCATGAAGACTCTGCTGTTGCGCGTTGCGTCCGCGATGCTGCTGATGCTGTGCGTTTGCGTGCCGGTGCGCGCCGCTGGCATCGATCCTGCCACGGTCCCGCCGCGCGAGGCGGCGCCCAACGACGCGTCGGCGTACCGCCGCTTCGTGTTGCCCAATGGCATGAAGGTGCTGCTGCTGTCCGACCCAAAGCTCAACGTGGCGTCGGCCTCGGTGGCGGTGGGCGTGGGCAACCTCGCCGATCCACCGCAGCGCCAGGGTCTGGCGCACTACCTTGAGCACATGCTGTTCCTCGGCACGGAGAAGTACCCGTCGGTGGAGGAGTTCGGCGAGTACCTGGAACGCAACGGCGGCAGCAACAACGCCTACACCGCGCGCGACCGCACGAACTACCACCTGGAAATCAGGCCGGACGCTTTTGAAGGGGCGCTCGACCGCTTTGCACAGTTCTTCATCGCGCCCAGATTCGCGCCCGAGTTCAATGCGCGCGAAGTCAATGCAGTCAACTCCGAGTTCCAGAAGAATCTCGAGAACGACGGATGGCGCGAGTTCACGCTGCGCACCAGCGCCTACCGCGATGGCCATCCGGCACGCAACTTCGGCACCGGCAGCGTCGAGACCTTGACCGGAACCACGCGCGAGGAGCTGCTCGCTTTTCATCGCCGCTACTACAGCGCCAACCGCATGGCGTTGTCGCTCACCGGGCCGATGGGCCTGGATCGGCTCGAGGCTTGGGCCCGGACCTTGTTCTCAGCCGTGCCGGACTACCAGCGGGCCGAGCTGAGCTATCCCGCGGACTACCTGCCACCCAAGGCCGCGTTGCGCATCCTGCGCATGGAGCCGGTCAAGGACCTGCGCCGCCTGACGCTGAGCTTTGCATTGCCGGACTTGCGCCCGCTGGCCGGCAGCAAGCCAGCGGAGTTGATCGCCTTCGTCCTCGGCCACGAAGGCACAGGCAGCCTGCTCAGCGCCCTCAAGGCCGAAGGCCTGGCGACGGGATTGAGTGCGGGGGCCGAGGCCGACACGCATGACTATGGTTCGTTCGAGATTTCGGTGAGCTTGACGCCGCAGGGCCTGACCCAGTACGAGCGCGTTCTGTCGATGGTATTTGCCGGCATCGACTTGCTGCAACGCAGCGGCGTGCCGCAGCATGTGTTCACCGAGCGGCGAACGATGGCGATGCTCGAGGAGCGTTTTCGCGACAAGGGGGAGGGCATGTCGCTGGCGCTGGCGCTGGCCAATCAGGTGATGGACTACCCGCTCGAGATAGCCGAGCGCGTGCCGTACCTGTGGCTGCGCGAGGATCCCGAGGCCGTGCGCCAGGTGCTGTCCTACCTGCGGCGCGACAACCTGCTCGTCACGTTGGTGGCCAAGGGCGTGCCCGTCGACAAGACCGAACGCTGGTTCGGTACACGCTACAGCTATGTCGAAGACGCCGGGCCGGCCTGGGCAGCGCTGGGCAAGCCTGCGGCGCTGGCGGCGCTCAGCCTGCCGCGACCGAACGCTTTCATTCCGGCGAGCACGCGCGTGCGCCCCGTCGAGCCTGCGCGCCTGATCGATGAGCCGGCACTGAGCCTGTATTACGCGCAAGACGCAGAGTTCCAGCGGCCCTACGTGTCGCACCAGATGCGCGTGCGGTTGCCACGCGGCCGCGCCTCGTTGCGACAGGCCACGCTGCTGCGCTTCTACGAGGCCTGCGTCAAGGAGTCGCTCGTCGAGGCGATCTATCCGGCCGCCGAGGCCGGCTTGGGCTTCGAGTTCGAGGCTTCGCTTGAAGGCGTGCGCATCGGCATCGACGGCTACGACGCATCGACCGGCCGCTTGCTCGACGAGGTGATCAAGCAGTTGCGCGACTGCTCGCTTTCCACCGAGCGCTACGCCGCCTTGAAGGACCGGCTGTTGCGCGAGCTGTCGGCATTCGAGCGCGTCGATGCCTACCAGACCCTGGCCGAGTCGCGGCGGCGCGTGGTCCGCGAGTTTCACTATCGGCCCGACGAGATGCTGCCTGTGGCACGCGAACTGA
>JANOEG010000067.1:0-11626 GCA_031413095.1 Burkholderiales bacterium
CAGGCGGCGACGAGGGCGACCAGCGCGGTCAGCGCCAGCGGGGTCTTGAGAAAAGAGGAAATGGACATGACGGACTCCTGATGGGTGTAGTCGGCGCATCGCAGATGCCGAATCGCGCCGGCACCACACAGAGGGCGATCACGCGCGACAAATACTTGCGATCTCTGGCTCAAGGGTCAGCGCCAGCCCAGCACCTTGTGACCGCGCTCTTTGAGACACAGGTCCACATAGTTGCGGTAGACGCTGTCGGGCTCGTTCCAGTTCAGCGCCACCGCGGTGAACGAGCCCGCCATCGCGCCGGTGCCAGCGCCGCGGGCCTTGGCCCATGCTTCCTTCGAGCCGTTGACCAACGACTCCACGGCCTTGTCCACGAACTCGACGGCGCCTCGCTGTGCCACCCGCGTGCCTGTCGTCTGGGCGCGCGTGCCGTTGATCCCGACTGCTGCATCGGCCTGCGCACGGCAGGCCGTGAGATCGGACTCTGCGCGCTGGCTGTGCATGGCCTTGGCTGTGGGGTAGATAACGGGTGCGGCCGTGCTGGCGCACCCGGCCAAGCCTCCCAGCGCGAGCGCTGCGAGTAAAAACTTCGAGCTGGAGACGGGGCGGTGGGGTTTCACGGTTGGACCTCGGGTTCGGTGGCGATACCGGTACAGAGCGGACAGCAGCCCCAAAAATGCATCGTGCAGTGGGCTCCTGCTGCCCCGCTGCGGGCCTGCATGACGACACTCCGTTGAAAACTCAGGCCGCCGAGCGCGGCCTGAAGTGGCGCGCTGTTGGGCCGTCGCCGCGCAGCAGCGCGTCCGGCGCGCCGGCCTCGATGACGCGGCCGTGGTCGACGAACCACAACCGGTCCATGCGCCGCGCCAGCGCCAGCCCGTGTGTTGCGACCAGCACGGTGGCGTCGGTGTCGCGCAGCAGGCCAGCGACGAGTTGCACGCCGTCAGCGTCGAGCGTGTCGTCGGGCTCGTCGAGCAGCAGCAGCTTCGCGCCCGACAGCGCGACGCGCGTCAGCAGCACGCGCCTCGCCTCGCCTGCCGACAGGTTGCGCCCGCCTTCGGCCAGCGTGCCGTCCAACCCACCGAGGCGGCGCAGCACATCGCGCAGGCCGAAGGCCAGCGCCTGTGCAGTGATGTCGGCATCGTTGCGGCGCCGTAGCGCGCCCATCGTCAGCGCGCGGCGCAGGCTGCCGGCGAGGATCGGCGAGCGCATGCTCATCAGCGCGATGGTGCGGCGGCGTTCGCGGGCATCGAGGTCGCGCGGTTCGCGGCCGTCGAGCGTGACCTCGCCGCGCTCGGCCTGCTCGAGCCCGGCGGCCAGACGCAGCAGCGTCGATTTGCCGGCGCCGTTGGCGCCGACGATGGCGATCTTCTGGCCCGGCAGGGCCTCGATGTCAATGTCGGCCAGCGCTGCCGCGCCGACGCCACGAAAGCACAGCCGCGGCGGCGTGTCGGCGAGCGGCGCGTCGTTGCGCTGCTGGCGCTCGATGGTCGGCGCGGCGAGCACCGCGGCGCACTTGTCGCGGGCAACGGTCCACGCGCGCCAGCGGTCCCAGACGCCGGCAAGCTCTCGCAGCGGATGGATCATCAGCCCGAGCGCGGCCATCGCTCCTGCCGCCTCGGCCGCCGGCACGCGCCAGGCGAACGCCGCCAGCAGCAGCGCCGCCGCAGCGAGGCCGGCGACCGCGTCGGGAATCGCGCGCAGCGTGGCGGCACCCCGCGCGCGCGCCAGCGCCGAGGCGATCAGCGCCTCGGTGCGGCGCATCATCTGTGCGAGTTCGACGTCGATGCGGCCGAGCAGGCGCAGCTCGGGGGCGTGCGGCACGCGCTCCAACATGTCGGCTGCCAGGCGCGCACGGCGCGAGCGCAAGCGCCGGTGCGCGGGCCCGAGCCGCGGCCCGGCCAGCGCCATCGCCGCCAGCCCGAGCACGAGCGGAACAGCCGCCGCGCCGGCCAGCCGCGGTTCGAGCAGGAACAACACGCCGCTGGCCGCGGGCAGTACGACTGCCGCAGAGATCAGCCGCGCGATGCCGAGGCTTACCCAGTTGCGCACGGCGGTCAGGTCGCCGACGAAACGCATCGCCAGCGCGCCGGCACGGCGGTTGGCGACGGCGCGCTCGGACATGCGCGCCAGATGCGAGAACAGGCGCAGCCGCAACGCGCTGGCGTAGCGCTGGCCGACGCGCTCGGCAACCACGCGCTCAGCCACACGCAGCAGCGCGATCACGGCGCCGGCCGCGGCGATTTGTCCGAGCGCCAGCGCCGGCAGCGCGGCCGACACATCTCGCAGCGCGGCGAAGACGTCGCGCGTGGCGAAGGCCGCAACGCCTGCAGCGACGGCCTGGCCGACCGCGCACATGGCGACGAGCGCAATGCCGCGCCCGCGACCCTCGGCGTTGATGGCGGGCAGGTTGCTCGCCATCAAGGCAGCCCCGCCGCGAAAGCCAGCCGCTGCGGCAGCGCGCGCCGCGCCATGAGGCTCGGCGCGCTCGGCAGCGGCGCCATTGGCACGCGCAGCACCTGCTCGGCCAACCCGCCGCGCTGGGCGCAGCGGCGAAAATCGTGGCCGCAGCCGGGTAGGACGACATGCCGGATGCGCGGCACGATGCCGCGCACAGCGGCCTCGATGGCAAGCGCCTCGCTCCAGCGTGACGCACGAGCGCGGCGATTGCGGCCTTGCTGCCGGTCGATCGCGTCGCCGCTGCGCGTGTTGGCGTCACGGCGGTCGTCGCGCGCACCGACGCAGACGTCGATCGGCAAGCGCAGGAAGGCGTCGAGTCGCGAGCGCATGCGCGCGGCGCGCGCGTCGTGGCCGCTGTCCGCACCGAGCCCGTACGGGTACGGCGCAGCGTCGGCGAAGGTGTACCAGCCGGCCGAGGCGACGCACAGGCGGGCGATGCGCTCGGGATGCAGCATCGCAAAGCGGTGCGCAAACTGCGCGCCGCCGGAAAAGCCGAACAGATCGAAGCGGTCGAGCGGCGCGACACCTTCGCCGCCCAGGCGTTCGAGCAACCCGAGCAGCGCGGCGTCGGCGCCGCCGCCCAGGCGCTGGTAGCGCGGCCAGCGTTGCGCGTCGAACAGCGGCGCGATGACGACGCGGCCGAGCGCGGCGGCCTGCGGCGCGAAGAGCGCTGCCTGCTCCTCGGCGCCGCGGCGGATGCCGTGCACCGCGACCAGCGCCGGTGCGCTGCGGTCGATCCATTCGGGCAGCGCGATCCAGCACGCCAGTGCGCCGTCGTGCGGCGCCGGGCGGAACACGAGCCGGAAGTTGGCGGGCGTACAGGCTCGCGCCTGCGAAGTCACGGCGGCGGCGCTCATGCCGCAATTCCGTCGCGGTTGAACGAGCTGGTGCCGAACACCTCGGCGGCGCGCGCGCACGGCAGCAGGTCGAAGATGATGTGGATGCGGTCTTCTTCGCCGTCGTTGTGCGCTTCGTGCAGCGCCTGGTTGTCGAACCACCAGAGCTCGCCCTCGCGCATGCGCACTTCCTCGGCACCGGATTTGAGCCACGAGCCGGCGGTGGAGCGCAGCACCAGGTGGTAGCGGTTGCGCACGCGGTAGTACTCGCCGCGGTCGATGTGCGGATAGACGCGCTGCCCCGCCGGCAGGCAGACGATCTTGGCCCGCCCCATCAGGCTGGCCAGCGCGAGCGAGGTGTCTTCGAGGAAGCGGCAGGCCAGCGGGTACAGCGCTGCACCGCTGGTCCAGCGGCTTTCGTGCACATCGCGGCGCTTGCGGCCGGCCTGCGCCGAAGCGCGCAGGCCGCGCAAGGGTATCGCCAGCGCCTCGCGCTGCACGTCGATCTTCTGCTGCCGGCCGGTGGCCTGCGCCCAGGCGTCGTCCACCGAGGCAATCTCGGCAAGCAGCGAGCGCGTGTCGATACCACAACGGATGAGCTTGAAATGCTTCATGACGGCGCCCCCGTTTCAGGCCGCCACCGCGTCGGCGGAAGCGCTTTGCAGCAGACCGCGCGCGATAACCGCGTCACCGAGTTCATCCAGGCCGAGCACCGGCAAGCCGGTTGCGTCCTGCGCCTCGCGCCGCGCCAGCGGCGACCGCGTCAGCAGGCCGGCCAGCGCCAGCAGCGGCAAACCGCGCTCACGCAACCAGTTCGCGCCGGCGGCGGCGCCCATCGCGTCACCCGAGGAAAACACCAGCCCGTCAATCGCGCTCTTGAACTCGGGCGATTGCAGGAGCTGCGCGGTCTCGCACTGGAACAGGCCGTCGGCGACCTCGATCACGATCGCATCGACGCGCTGCGCTGCCAGGTTCGACAACAGGCGCTGCATCACATCCTGCAGCGCGTGCAGGCCCAGCAAGTGGGTCGAGGCATGGCCGGCGTCGGTGAAGTCGAGCACCACCTGCGCGCCGGCATCGCGCAGCAGCCAGGGGTCATTACCCGATCCGGTGCCAGTGATCTTGGCCGCGCCGACCTTGCATCCGGCGCGCACCAGGCCGCGGATCAGGTGTGCCGCCGACGTCGTTTTGCCGGCGTTCATCGAGGTGCCGACCGACGCGATCGTCACCGGGCGTGGGCCCGTCAGCGGGCGCGTGGCCAAGGCACGCTGCGCCAGGTTCAAGCGCTGGCCGGCGGCGTCGGCGAGCAGGCCGAGCGGCGTGATCTCGGTGGCCGCAGCAACCGCGGCATGCTTGCCGAGCACTGTCGCGGCAACGCCACCACCGGCGACCAGCTGGCAGGCTGCCATATCGGCCGGCACATGGGCCTCGAACTGGTCGGGCGCATAGCGCGCGCCGTAGGCGACGACGATCTCGTCACCGACAAACAGCGACGACTTGCGGCCGTCGGCCTGTTCGAGCTGGACATGCTTGCCGAGCTTGTCGATGCGCGCCAGCAGCAGGTCACCGGCGCGCGGCGCCAACGCTATGCCGTCGAGCAAGTGCACGGCGTCGGCGTCGGCGAAGTGGCGCGCGGTGTAGGCGCGCTTGGCGCGTGCAAGCCGGCGCAGCAACTGCGCGTCGGCGCGGCGCGGGCGCGTGTCGCTGCGGGCAATGGATTCGATCGTGGCGGTCATGGGCGGAGTTCCTCAGGTGGTTGCGGATGACCTCCCACAGATCGCCAAAGCGGCTGACACATACATGTCATCTTCGAAACAAAAAGCCGCGCCGCCCGAAGGCGGCGCTTTGGTGCACGGCGTGCAGCTACAAAGACGCGCGCTGCTCCGCGTCATCGACCCCGTCGCCGGTAGCGACAAGCACCGGCAGCGCGGCCGCGCTGCACCGCCCGACGTTCACAGCCGCGCGCATTGGTCTTCCTTGCTGCTGGCCTGGTTACCGCCGCCGGTGGGCACGGGGATGTTCTCCTTGCACTGCAAGTTGCCCTTGATGCGGTTGCCGTTCAGGCTCACGCCACCGAAGTTCTTGAACGCCTGCACATTGCCGCCGACCACGTTGCCGTTGGCTGCGACCGGGCCGGTCTGTTCGTCGAACAGGATGTCGCCGTTGATGCGCGCGCGCTCGATCGTGGCGCTTGCGCCTTGCACGATCTGCACCGAGCCGCCGAAGGTCGAGTTGCCGCTGACGGCCACCGAGGCGGCGCCCTCGGCCTGCAGGTTGCCGTTGATCGACACGCTAGTGGCCTGCAACGACGCGCCGCTGCCGACGACGATGTTGCCCTTGGCCCGCGTGCGGTTGAGCACGCAACGCGCGCCGTCGGGCACGAAGATGTTGTCCAGCGCCACGGCGCCGACAGCGCCGGTGCAGCGGAACTCTTCGGCCATCGCTGGTGCCGTGCCGAAGATCGCGGCGGCGCCGACGGCGCCGAGGGTGAGAGAGCGGAAGTTCATGAGAGGCTCCTGTGAAGGGTGTGGGCACAGCCGGTTGGCTGCTCTTCACAGAGCGCCGATGGCGGCCGACACATACACGTCACAGTGGAAACAGAAAGTCCGTCGGCGCTGACGACTCCCGGAATTCGATCAGGGGCAGACGATGTCCGGCCCCGACGTGCCGCCGAGCGCGGACGCTGGGTCGATCTGCTTCAAGCTGCTGCCGCACAACTGGCGCGCGTTGGAGACCAGCCGGCTCGTCACGTCGCTGGGCTTCCACTCGGGGAAGCGCGCGCGCAGCAGTGCCGCGGCGCCGGCCGCCATCGGCGCCGCCATCGAGGTGCCGTTCCAAACGGCCCAGCCGCCACCGGGGATGGCGCCGTAGATTTGCCCGCCGGGTGCTGCCACTTGCACCCAGTCGCCACGTGTGCTGAACGCGGCGAGCGTGCCGCTCTCGGCGCTGGCGGCCAGAGCCAGCGCGCCCGAGTGCTGCTCGGCGGCGGGGTAGTGCCGCGTCGTGTCGCCCGAGTTGCCGGCGGCACTGGTCACGACCGCGCCGCCCGACGCTGCGCAGCGCACCTTGTCCGGGTCGTTGTCGTCGTCGTCATCGTCGTAGTCGTCGCCGCAGGACACGGCCTCGATGATGTCTTCGAGCAGTTGTGTCGGCCGCAGCGTGCCCAGGCTGAGGTTGATGACCTTCGCGCCGTCGTCGCTGGCCGGGTTGCGATCGGGATCGACCGCATGCAGCAGGCCCTCCGCCAGCACCCAGACGTTACCGACGCCCTGGGCGTCGAGCACGCGCACCGGCATGATGCGCGCACCCGGCGCCACCTGCGCCACCAGGCTCGCCACATGCGTGCCGTGGCCGAAGCCGCGGTCGCCGACGGTGCCGGCTTCGTCCGGCGCAGCGTCGAAATCGACGAAGTCAAAGCCCGGCACAAGGCGTCCGGCCAGCGCCGGGTGAGCGCTATCGACGCCAGTGTCGAGCACGGCCACGGTCACGCTGCTGCCGACCGACAGCGTGTGCGCCTCGGCCAGGCGCAGTGCGCGCGTGTTCCATTGCGTGGCGTAGACGCCGGCATCGCCGCCGATGGCCCAGGCCTGGCGGCGCCGGCCTTCGGGTGTTTCGTGCAGCAGATTCGGCTCGGCGTACTGGACCCGCGCATCGGCTTCGAGCCGGGCCGACAGGGCTTCGATGTCGGTGCCGGCCGCGGCGCGCAGGCGGTAGATCGGGCGCTGCCCGAACTGATCGATGACGGCCAGGCCGTTGTCGGCCAGCAGCGCCGGCAGGTCGGCGGTGCTCAGCAGCTTGACCAGCACCTCGCCGGCCACCGTGGTGCTGGCCGCCGCGCTCGACGGCGCACTGGCAGCCTGCGAGTCGGTCCCGTCAGCAGCGCTGTCACCACCGCCGCCGCAGGCGGCAAACAGCGCGCAGGCGGCAGCGCAACTGGTGAATTTGAATCCGGACATGGCGTGCGCCTTACTAGGGAGTGTTCGATGGACGACAGAGTGTGCCCGCGGCGCCGAAATACGTGCCCCTCCGGATTTCTGGTAAACCCTTACCAGCCGCCGTGCAACGTGAACGCAGCCCAGAAGTAGGGGTGTGGGTGGCGGGCCAAAGTTTCAATCTGTGTCGCCCGCAGGGCCGGGCCAGGCTGGCCGCCAGCCTGCAGGCGGTCGTAGAAGCGCGGCATGAAGCCGGCGGCGGCCTCGTCCTGCACGGTCCAGAGGCTGGCCAGCACGCGCGCCGCGCCGGCCGAGATGAAGGCATGTGTGAGCCCGATCAATTCGTCGCCCGGCATGACCGCGCTGATCGCGGTTTCACAGGCGCTCAGCGTGACCAGGCTGCCGGCAAGGCGCAGCCGGGCGGCGTCGCGCACGGTGAATGCGCCGTCGGCGAGGTGCAGCGCTGAAAAGCGTGGGCTGTCGTTGCGGAACTGGGCATGGCAGGCGATGTGCAGCACGTCGGCGCCTTCCGCGGTCTGAAGGGCGGCGCCCGTGGCGGCGCTGCCGTGCAGCGCGCGCGCGCCGGCAAAGCGCGCTGTCACCGCCTCGACTTCGGTGCGCACCTGCGGCAAGCGTTCATCGGCATGGCCAAGCACCAGCGCCGTCTGCCATGTCCGCGGCGGCTGCCCCAGGCAGCGCAGCAGCACCGCCGCGCTCGGCGCGCGGCACAGTTCGCGGCGCTCGACCTCATGCTGCTGGCCATCGTGCAGGGCCACGAACGGCAGGTAGTGCAGCGCGCCATGCGGCACGACGACGGCGCGGCGCGGCCCCAGCAGCGGCGCCAGCGGCGCCCAGAGCGCGGCGTGCAGCGCCTGCAGATGGTGCAGCGCGCGCTGCCGCAGCTCGGGCAGGCGGTGCGCCAGCCGCAGGGCACCGTGGCGCAGCGTGTCGGTCTGGAAGCGCAGTTGCTCGATGGCCGTCTGCACCTCCGGCAGCCCGGCCGGCAGACGCACGGCGTGGACGCAGCCATCGGCGACGACGAAGGCGTGCAACGTGTCGCCGATCGAGAAGTATTCGACCAGCGCGCTGTGCTCGCCCAGCGCACGGTGCAGCGCGGCCAGGTCGAGCACGGCCGGGCCGGTCGCTGGCGCGGCACGCGCACCGCCGAGGGCGCTGCGCCGGCCGGCTTCGAGCAGCGCCGCCTCAAGGCGGCGTGCCTGGTCGAGCCAGCCTGCCGCCTCGTCTTCGTCGCCGGGCCGGGCCAGCATGCGGTAGCAGTCGTTGAGCTGGCGGCGCAGGCGCGCGCTTTCGCGCTGCGCCGGGTCAGCACTGGCGTCGTCGCGCTCGCTGCTGTCGAGGGCATCGGCCAGCGCGCGGGCGCGGGCGCGCTCGACCCAATGCAACGCCCGTTCGGCGTCGCCGCTGTCGAGGCTGGCCCGCACCAGTTCGTTGTAGGGCAGCAGGTTGTCGCCAAGAAAGGCGGCACGGAACTCCTCGCTCGGCAGCGTGCCGCGCTGGGATTCGATCGACTCGACCGCTGCTTCGAAGTAGCGCCGGGCTTCGTCGGCATCGCCGCGTTCGCGCGCCATCAGGCCGAGCAGCACGCGGGCGCGCCGCTGCGCCGGCGTCAGGTTGAGCTCGTCAGCGTCAATGCAGGCGGCGCGCGCCACTTGTTCGGCCTGCACGGCATCGCCGCTTTGCCGCAGTGCCTCGGCGCGCAGCAAGCGGGCCTGCAGCACTGCGCTCACCTGCCGTGCCGCGAGCAGGGCCGGCTCGCCAGCGGCGGCATGCTGCGCTGCAGAAGCCCACTCGCGCCGCCGCAGCGCCAGCTCGGCCAGCCAGAGCTGCACCAGCGCTGCGCCGGTCGGATTGTCCTCGTCGGCGAAGGCCTGTTCGGCCTGCGCCAACGAAGCCGCTGCGGCCTGGTGGCGGCCGAGCAGCGCCAGGGCACGGCCACGCTGCGACAGTGCCCAGGCGCGGTCGGTGACAGCACCCGCTGCTTCGTAGCTGGCCAGCGAGCGCTCGTACAGCGCCAGTGCTTCGGGCAGCAGGTTGAGTTCGAGATAGGCGTCGCCAAGCGACTCCTCGGCCACCGCCAGTTCGTGTGGCAGTTCGAGCCGCGCCAGGCTGGCGCGCGAGCGTTCGAGGCTCGTCAGCGCGCGGTCGTAGCGCCCGCGGCGCAGCTCGAGCGCCCCCAGATCGCCTTCGATCAGTGCCGCCAGCACGGCGAAGCCGCCGCGCGTGGCGCTGGTCTGCGCCTGGCGGTACAGCGCTTCGGCCGGCTCGAACTCGTGACGCCGCGCCTGCATGTCGGCCAGACCCTTGCTGGCCATGACCTCGAGTTCGATGTCGCCGGCGGCGGCAAAGCGCGACAGTGCCTTCCCGTAGTGCTTCAGCGCGTCATCGTGGTGGTCGCGGCGCGCCGCCAGATTGCCCAGGTTGAGCTCGATCTTGCCGGCGGCGCGCGAGTCGCCGCTGTCGTCAAAGACCGCACGCGCTTCGGCGCCGCAGGCGATCGCGTCGTCGTAGCGGCCGAGCATGGCCAGCGCCATCAGGCGGCTGATGCGCGTCTGCGCGGCGTCGAGCGGCCGGCCGATCGCGCCGAAGCCCTCGCCGGCGCGTTCCAGCGCTTCGAGCGCTGCTTCCATCTGCCCCTGTGCCAGATGGGCGATGCCGCGCATCCACGCCGACAAGGCCCGCACTTCGCCGTCGGGGCGGCGTGCGGCGAGTTCCTCGGCCAGCCCGGCGGCGACCGCGGTGGCCGCCGGGTCGGTGGTCCAGGCGGCGTCGCAAGCGCGCTTCAGTGCCCAGGCGAGCGCTGGCGCCGACTGTGCGGCGCTGCCTTGCCAGATCGGGCCGCGAGCCGCCGGTACCGCGCCCATCAACGCGCCGGCGATCTCGTCGGCACGTGCGACGTCGCTCACGCCGTGTCCGTCGCGCCGATGTCGAAACGCGGGACCACGATTTCGCAGTCACCGCCCTGCACCGTCAGGCGATAGGTGCCGGCAGGCAGCCCGCCGAACGTGAACTCGCGCGTCGGCCCGAGGTCGATGCCGACCTGCCGCGCGTCGCCATCGAGCACGACACGTTGCGCCAGCGGCACACCGAAGATCTGGCCGGCGACATTCCACTGATCGCCCTGCGGCAGCACGCGCAGGTCGATCTCGCACTCTTCGGCCTTGAACAACCAGTGGCGCCCAGCCGCCGGGGCGCCGCGCACGCCGAACGCCGGCGCGAAGCTGCCGGAGCTGTCGTCGGGCAGCGCGACCGCGATCAATTGCCGAAGAAAGGCCGAGCCGCGGCGGGCAAGGCCGCGGGCCATGTTGTCGAGCGCCACGGCGCGGGCATGCACGGTGGCCGGCGGCGCTTCGTCGCCGGCGGCGCGGCGCAGCAGGTCGGCGCTGGCGGCGAGGTCGGGGGGCAGGGGGTCGGTCATGGTGGTTTCGGTCAGCGCGGCGCGTTGTGCTACAGAAGGGCGGACGAAGCGGTTGATACGTCGGCCGCGAATTTCATTGCAGGCGGTCCATGCTGTCGTTCAGACGTGAACAACAACCCGGACAACCCAGTCATCAACGTCCGCTCTTTCGGCGAAGACCCGGCGACCGTCGCCGCATTCACCAAAGCATTCATCGAAGGCGCTCAAGCTGCCGGAGCAATGGCTTGCGCCAAACACTTTCCCGGTCACGGCGACACGGCTACGGATTCGCACATCGGTTTGCCCGTGGTGGACGTCAGCCGCGAACGGTTGATGAATCTGGAACTGGTTCCCTTTCGCGCGGCGATTGAAGCCAAAGTTGGCGGAGTTATGTCAGCTCACATTGCTCTGCCGCAGATTGAAACGGAACTCGCCGCTCCGGTCAGAAAGCTGGACGAACGCGAAGCGGCGGCATCTGAATTTCGTTCGCTGACCGAATCGGATTCGGCGCGAGTTACTTTGCCAGGAACTCTTTCGCCAAAGGTTCTGACCGGATTGCTGCGTGAAGAACTGAAATTCAACGGAGAAATAGTCACAGACGCGATGAATATGGCTGGCATTTCGGCTCGTTACACTGCGGGCGAAGCCGCCGTCAAAACGATCAAAGCCGGCGTGGACATCATAGAAAAATCGCCCGATATTGACGCCGCCATCGCCGGAGTCAAAGAAGCCGTCGCAAAAGGTGAAATCACTGAAGCCAGAATCAACGCTTCGGTTGAAAGAATCCTGCGAGCAAAAGTCGCGTTGGGTTTGAACCGGCAAAAGCTTATTGACCTGAACGAAGTTGACCGAGTCGTCAATGATCCGAACTTCCTGGCCGTCGCCGATCAAATAGCCGAGCGTTCGATAACGCTGGCGCGCGACGAAAAAAAACTGCTGCCCCTTAATTCAGCCAGCAGCAAAATCTTCAACCTGACTTTCACGGA
>JANOEG010000068.1:0-3790 GCA_031413095.1 Burkholderiales bacterium
CTTTGAGCGTGAGTGCCGGCGGAGCCGCTTCCCGTTCGCCCTGAGGGGGCTGTTCCGACTGTCCTGAGGTGTCGACGGAAGGGCTCGCGAGGGGCTTCGATGCCTCAGCCCGAACGGGGAGCGCGGGTTCAGGCGCGACCACCGGCGGCTCCAGCACCACCGCCGCACCTTGCTTGACCGCCACCTTGCGCCGCGACCAGCGCGACAGGAAGTTGTCGTCGTCGCGCTCAGCCATGACGCGGCCCCTTCATCTGGCGCGCCAGCTTCTCGCGCTCCTCGCCGCTCATGAACGACTGCGCGCGCTGCCGCCGGGGCTCATCGACCTTGAAGTTTTGATTGGTGAACAGGCGCAGCCAGTCGTGCAGATCGTCTTGCAGCGGCACGTTGTCGACCTTCTCTTCGGCCGACAACCAGCGGTCGGCCTCGATGTACGACACGCTGACCGCCTCGGGCCGCGCCATCGACGGATCGCCTTCGTCCAGGCGCCACATCACGAACCAGACCGGCTGGCCCGCAGTGAGATTCAGGAAATAGCCCTTGCACTCGTCGGCAAAGAGTTCGAGCTTGTGACCAGGGTAGAGCCACTGCGAGACCTTGCCGTCATCGTGCAGCTTGCGCAGCTCGGTGCCGAAGCCGCCTTCGTCGGCGACGACCTCGACGACACGGTGCCCCCACGCTTCCCAGCGGTTCGGTTCGGCCACGCGCTCCATCACCACAGCGACGGTGACCGAGGGCCGCAGATTCATGATCGGACTCAGGTCGTCTTCGAAATAGAGATGGTCGGGAACTTCGAGCTGAAGTCCTTCGCCTTCGCGGCGATCTTCACCGCCACCTGGCGCGCCACCGACTTGTAGATGCCGGCGATCTCGCCGTCGGCGTCGCTGACCACCGTCGGCCGGCCGGCGTCGGCCTGCTCGCGGATCGACAGGTTCAGCGGCAGTGCGCCGAGGTAGTCGATGCCGTACTCGGCCGCCATCTTCTTGCCGCCGTCGGCGCCGAAGACATGTTCGACGTGCCCGCACTGCGAACAGACGTGCACGGCCATGTTCTCGACGATGCCGAGGATCGGCACGCCGACCTTCTCGAACATCTTCAAGCCCTTTTTCGCATCAAGCAGCGCGATGTCCTGCGGCGTCGTCACGATGATCGCACCAGTCAGCGGCACCTTCTGCGACAGCGTCAGCTGGATGTCGCCGGTGCCGGGCGGCATGTCGACGATCAGGTAGTCGAGCTCGCTCCAGTTGGTTTGCCGCAGCAACTGCTCCAAGGCCTGCGTCACCATCGGGCCGCGCCAGATCATCGGGTTGTCGGCATCGACCAGGAAGCCGATCGACATGACCTGCACGCCGTAGTTCTGCATCGGCTCCATGGTCTTGCCGTCGGTGCTCTCCGGGCGGCCTTCGATGCCCATCATCATCGGCTGACTCGGGCCGTAGATGTCGGCGTCGAGGATGCCGACGCGGGCGCCTTCAGCTGCCAGGGCGAGCGCGAGGTTCACAGCGGTCGTGCTCTTGCCGACACCGCCCTTGCCCGACGCCACCGCGATCACGTTCTTGATCGTCGGCAGCAGTTGCACGCCGCGCTGCACCGCATGAGCGAGGATCTTGCTGGATATGTTGACGCTGACGTTTTCCACGCCAGACAAGGTGCGCACTGCGCCGATCAGCGCCTTGCGCAGCGCCGGCAACTGGCTCTTCGCCGGGTAGCCGAGTTCGACGTCGAAAACCACGTCGCCGCCTTCGACCTTGAGGTTCTTGACCTGCCGTGTGGACACCATGTCTTTGCCGGTGTTCGGATCGACGACGGTTTTCAGCGCTTCGGTGACGGTGGCTTCAGTGAGCGACATGGTGGCAGGGGCTTCTCACGACAGGGAATTGCCATCAGTCTAGCTGTGCCGTCTCCAGCCTGTGGACAACGGGGTCAGACGAAGGGTGAGTCGAGCCCAAGCTTGGGCAGCAGGTGGCGCCGTCCGCTCGGTGTGATGTCGAGCACGCGGTGGCCGCCCCTTGTCGCGCTGGTGCTCCGCTGGCGCACCCAGCCCTCGGCGACGAAATGTGCGAACAGCTGGCGTGCCAGGCTGCCGGCCATGTGATCGCGGCGCTCGGACCAATCGAGGCAGCCGTAGGCAAAGCGCTGCCCGGCGCGCACCGGCGCCGCTGTGAATTCCAACGTCGACAGCCAAGCACGTCCGGCCTCCGTCAGCTCGGCGCCGGAGGCCGCCTCACGCAAACGCCCGTCGCGCTGCAGTTGATCCCACAACGCCACGCCGAGCCGCCCCGCCACATGCCCGTAACAGCAGCGCGCTTCACGCAAGCGTTGCCGCTCCGGATGGGCCCACGCGCTGTCATGGGCGCCCCGCTCGGCAACGAGCGCCAGGGCCTGCAATGCGTGCGCCACTTCGCCGTCGGCGAGCTTGAAGTAGCGGTGGCGGCCGCGAGGCTCGCAGACGACGAGATCGGCGCGCGTCAGCTTGTCGAGGTGCGAACTGGCCGTCGAAGGCCGTACACCGGCCGCCGTGGCCAACTCGCCCGCGCTCGCGTACTGGCCGTCGAGCAGGTAGGCCAGCATGCGAGAGCGCGCGGGGTCGGCGATCGCAGCCGCGATGCGGGCCAGCCTCGGTTCGTGCGCCGCCTTGTTCACAAGAAGTAGCTGAGCGAGTCCGCCGGTGCTTGCGCACGATCGCGAAGCCCATAGTCGCGCAGGACAGCGGCAACGCGGATGCGGTAGTCGTCGAACACCACCGCCCGCCCTTCGCGCTGCCCCGCGCGATGCAACGCCTGCGTGCGCCACGCCCTTACGGCGTCTTCATCGCGCCAGTACGACAGCGACAGAAGGCACCCCGGCTGCGACAGGCTCTCGAAGCGCTCGACCGAGATGAAACCGTCGATGCCGTCCAGCATCGGCTTGAGTTCAGCGGCGATGTCGAAGTAGCGCTGCGCATGGCCCGGCTTGGGATGCACTTCGAAGATCACCGCGATCATGGCAAGGCGAGCGTGCCGGGCACGCCTTCGACGAAGCTGCGCTCCTCGCGCAGGATGAAGCGCTCGCGCTGTGCCCACTCGAAATTGGCGCGGCCTTCCGCGTCGGCTTTCAGCGTCGCGCGGTAAGTCTCGTACGCAGCCAGGCTGTCGAACGAGATCAGGCCCCAGGCGATGTCGTTGCTGCCCTCATGCGGCAGAAAGTAGCCGAGCAGCCGGCCGCCGCAGCGCGGGATGATGCGACCCCAGTTTTCGGCATAGCGGCGGAAGGCGTCGCGCTGGAACGGGTCGATCTGGTAGCGGATGAGACAGGTGATGTTCATGCGCAGAGTGTGCGCGCGGACGTCCGCTCGATGTTTCGCTGGGCATCGAAGTGTCGCCGCCTAAAATCGACTGATGACCCGCCGCAAGCTCTTCGTCACCACCGCCCTGCCCTACGCCAACGCGCCGTTCCACATCGGCCACATGATGGAGTACATCCAGGCCGACATCTGGGTGCGCTTCCAGCGCATGCAGGGCCACGAGGTCCACTTCGTCTGCGCCGACGACGCGCATGGCGCCGCGATCATGATCGCCGCCGAGAAGGTGGGCAAGACGCCGCAGCAGTTTGTCGCCGAAGTCGCGGCGGGCCGCAAACAGTACCTCGATGGCTTTCACATCGGCTTCGACCACTGGCATTCGACCGACGCGCCGGAGAACCACGAACTGTCGAAGGACATCTACCGCGCGCTGCGCAAGAACGAGCTCATCACCACGAAGACGATCGAGCAGTTCTTCGACCCCGTGAAGGCCATGTTCCTGCCCGACCGCTA
>JANOEG010000069.1:0-16984 GCA_031413095.1 Burkholderiales bacterium
AGCCTCGCGCCCCATGGCGGATTCCGACTCCCTGCGCAATACGCGCGCCCTCGGCGGCACGGTGACCTTCCGGCTGCACACGCTGGCCAAGCTGACCGACCGCGTCAGCCAGACCGCCTACCTGGCCGAGGCCGGCCTGCCACTCGGCGAGGGCCGCTGCCTCTCCGCGATCGGTTCGTTCCGGCCGCTGTCGGTGGTCGACCTGGCGGCCGCCGCCAACCTCGACAAGGGCCAGGCCAGCCGCGCCGCGCAGTCGCTCGTCGATCAGGGCCTCGTGCGCAAGCAGGCCAGCCCGACCGACGGCCGCGGCGTCGTGCTGACGCTGACCGCCAAAGGCGAGCGCGTCTGGCAGCGCGTGATGGACGTGGTGGAACGGCGCAACGCCGAGATCACGGCCTGCCTGAGCGGCGCCGAGCGGGCCCAGCTCGACCGGCTGCTCGACTGCCTGGTCGCGCATGCGCGCGAGGTGGCGGGCGGGGCGGTTGAGTGAGCCGCGGGGGTGTCCGCTGAGCTGCGGCTGATTGCTGCGCGTCGGCAGCAACCGCATTGGCGACGGTCGGGTAAGCGCGCCGAACTTTCGCGATGCACGCGCGGCGATCTCGCCGAACAGGCCACGGTTCGTTGACGCTGGCCGTGTCCGTACCACCGTGTCGCGAGCGCTGCGCTCCCTCAACGCGGCCAACCGGCAACAGGCACACGTGCCGGTGAACAGCCGGGGCGCGCGGGAAGATCATTCTGGAAGGGTTCTGAGCGATCGCAGCAACCGTTTGAATGCCGCCCGTGTCGGGTCCTTCGCCCCGTGGGCCGCGACCGAGAGGCCCGATTTGTTGGAATCGCTCATCCCCATCTCCGCCGGCCCAGCGCACGCACCGCAACACGGGCTGTGCGCAAGCGCTGCCGTGCAGCGCACGGCAGCGCTTGCGGCTTTCATTTACCGCTTGATCACTTCGGTTTGAGAGCCGACGAACCGACCGCTGCACGCGACGCCGGTTCTGGTGATCGAGTCGACCGCCAAGTCGATCACGCCCCCGATGACGGTGCCTTGATACGTCACCCGGTCACTGAAGCTGAACGCTCCGCCGCCGCTGCCATCGAAGGCGCCACCGCTGCCGATCGCCCAGCTGAGGCCGATGCGTGCGAAGAAGCCGCGGTTGTCGTCGCGGTTGTCATTCTGCGTGTCCAGAATGAACGAGCCGGTGCTCGGATCGTCCAGGGTCAGGAAGGCTGTCAAGTTGTTGCCGCCCGGCCCGCTTCGCTCCCCGATGGCGCACGCTTTTCCACCACTGTCTGAAGAGGGGGTGTAGACCCCTGCGAACGTCACGGCAGTGAAGGGTGTCGGCGGAGCTCCGTCGGGCACGCTGACCGTGGTGCACAGGTCGGTGATGAAGTTGTCGACCAGGGGGGCCAGCACATAACAAGCTTTCACCGCGAATTCGGGCGTTGCTGTGCGGGGAGTGAGGACGACGGTGTAGCGTCCCGCGAAGTCCGACAGACCGGTGGGGCTGGCCACCAGCACGTCGTTGCTTGTTACGGTGAACTCGAACGTCGCGTCGAGCAGGTTCTGCGGGGCTGTGGCAAGAACCAGCCGCGCCCTCGAATCAAGCGATCGCGGTGTACCCACTGTCACGGTGTCAGGAAAGCTGATCGGGTCGATGACCAGGCGTATGCAGTCGTTCACCAGGCGCAAGGTGTCGGCAGGGGCCAGCCCGAACTCGGGCGTTGCCAGATTCAGTTGGACCGCCTGTCGGCGCTGGCGCATCGCACTTTCGAAGCCTACGTTTTCGGGATCGCTCACGCAGTTGGCAACATGGAATTGGAGCAGGCCCTTGAGCAGCCCGGCTGCCTGTGCCCGGGCCACCGTCAGGTTGCGCGCGAGCTGCGCATTGAGTCCCGCGACATCAGGCACGATGCTGCCGTTGGCAAATGCAGCGAGCCATGTGTCGAACGCCAGCAGGCCCTTTTCACGCAGCCCGATGTCGTTCGAGGCCGCACCGGCGTCCAGCGCTGGCTTGACGATCTGGTCAAAGACGAGGCTCAGAACCGCCTGCATTTCGGCATCTGACTGGTGGGGTTCGCGCACCATGATTTCGAGCATGCGCTCGAAAAGAATCTCGCTTGGCGTGGCCAGCGGCACACTCGCGACTTCGGCTGCGGTGGCGTCAGCCACACCCGCGTCGCTGAAGTGGAACACCGCCATGTCCAGCGCGCCGCTGCGCCTGTCGGGCAGGCTCAGGCGCATCGTCTGGCCGTCTTCGCTGCGGCTGAATCCCACGCTGAGCAGCCCGGCGCGCGCTGGCGCTGCACCTTCGATGCGCAAGGTGGCCTCGCGCTGGAACACCAGCCCCGACGGGGCAAAACGCGCCGCGCCGCGCAGGCCCTGCGCCAACGGGGCGTCGCCCATGCTGGTGATGGGCGTGACGCTGATGGCGGTGTCGGCAGCAAGTGCGCCTGGCGGTATGAACAAGGTGTAGCGCACGCCGCTGGCGGATGTCGCGCTGACCTGCCCGCCGCTTGCTCCGATGGTGGCGGTAACCGTGCTGGCAGGCTGGGTCTGCACGCCCTGGGTGCTCGGTGCGGGTGTCCCCTCACCACCACCACCGCCCCCGCCGCAGCCCGACAGCCAAGCCAAACCGACCCAGCTGGCCTTTGCCAGCCACTTGCGCAGCGCGTGTCCCATGGTGAGTTGCTCCTGACTTGAATGGAGTGCCCAGCGTAGGCAACGACCGTCTCCCGACCGTCTCAGCCCGCGGCCATCACCCACCCCGCGAATGGGGGACGACCTCCGCCCGGCCCGGCCCCGCCGCCCGTCCTGAGACGCTGCTGCGACGCTGCGCCGTCACCATGGCGGCATGGCCCAGATCGATCACCTCGTGCATCGCCCAGCGAGCGCGCCGCCGCGCGCGTGGCCCAGGCGACCGCAATGAAACGCAGCGCCCCGTGCCCCGCTGCGGCGACACTCCCTCCTGCGATGCTGTGCCTGCTCACCTCCCCAGCCTGGACGCCCGCTGGCGAACCGCCTCAGTCCTTGCCGCAAACCGTGCCGGCCGCCTTGCTGGTGGTGCTGGCCAGCCACGCCAGCTGGGTCCCGCGCGAGCAGTTGGCACTGATTTTCTGGCCCGACGTCGCCCCGGCTGATGCGCTGCACCACCTGCGCATCAACCTACACCGAGCGCGCCAATTGCTGGGCCAGTGGGGCATGGCCGACGCTTTGCGCGCCGAGCGCTCGCGCGTGCAACTCACGCTGCCAAGCGACCTGGCGCAATTGCGCCAAGCGCAGTTGCCGGGCGACGCCGCGGTGCTGGCCCTGATGTGCCCCGGGCAGTGGCTGAGAGGCTGGCGTGTGCAAGGTTTCGACGGCTTCGCGCTGTGGTGCGAGGACACTGCGCAAGCGCTGCAGGCCGATTGGCTGCGCGCCAGCCGCCGGCTGCAGGGACCCGGCGCGTTGGCTACAGACCTGCGCGCGAGGCACGATGCCGGCATCGCCGTGCCGGGACGCGATGTCGAGCTTCAACGTCTGTTGGCCAGTAGCGCCCCTGCGCTTGTCCTTCTGGGCGAACCCGGGGCTGGCAAGACAACGCTGCTGCGCGCCGCACATCCACGGGCGCCGTGCTTGCGCGGGCTCGAAGGCCTGCACACGATGCCTTACCGGCCGCTGCTGGAAACACTGCGTGAACACACCCCCACGCTGGAGCGCGCCCTGCGCGAAGGCAGCCATCCGCTGCGCCCGTACCGGCTCGATCTGGCGCGGGTGCTGCCGGAACTGGCCCCGGATGAAGCGCTGCCGCCGCTGGACGCGCTGACCGCGCAGACCCGCCTGGTCGAGGCGTTGGCCCGTGCGTTCGAAGCCCTGACCCCGGTGTTGCTGGTGGACGACCTGCAGTGGTGCGACACAGCGACCATCGACTGGCTGCAGATGCTGGCACACAGCGGCCGGCTGCGCTGGCGGGCCGCTGCGCGTCGCCACGAAATCGGGCCGGCATTGACGCAGGCGCTTCAGGCCCTGCGCGCCGCTGCGCGCCTGGAGGAGCTGAGCGTGGAGCCGCTGTCACGCGCCGCGTTGGCGCAGGCTTGCCAGGCGCGGTGGCCCGGGCAGAGCTTCAGTGCCCACAGCCTGGACCGGCTGCACAGCCTGAGCGGCGGCAATGCGTTCCTGCTCGCGGAACTGGTGGCTACTGGCCTGGGCGCCGCAGACGTTGTGGCCCCGTTGCCGGTGCAGCAACGCATCGACCAACTGATCCTCGCCCGGCTGCGTGCCTTGCCCAGCTCGGCGCGCCAGGCGGTCGAAGCGGCCGCGGTTTTTGTACAGCCCGTGTCGCGGGAGGCGCTGCGCCACCTGGCCGGACTTCCGGGTCTGGAGCCCGCCGCAGACAACCACTGGGAGACGGCTTGCCAGGCCGCCATTCACGCGGGACTTCTGACTGAGCAGACGCAAGACGTCACGGTGCGCCACGATCTCATTCGCCAGGCGGTGGCCGCACAGATCCCGGCGCCCCGAAGGGCGGCGCTGCACCGCCACGCCGCGCTGTGGCTGGCCGAGCAGCCGTTTGCCGACGCCCTCACCATCGCCGCGCACTGGCGCGCCGCGGGCGAGACCCAGACCGCGCTGGCCTGGTGCCACCGTGGTGCTGAACAGCTCAAGGCGCGTGGGCGTTTCGAGCAGGCACGCACTCTGTGGCGAGAGGTGGCTGACGACTCGCTGGACGTGGCGCAGGCGCTGCGGGCGCAGCTCGAGTTGGCGGCCTGCGACCTGTTCGAAGACCTCGCACGCGGTCAGGCTGCCCTGGAGGCAGTGCAAGCAAAACTACCCGCGGTGGCCGCGCCCGAACAGCATCGGCAGATTGAAGGACGGGTGCTCTCTGCACTCATCGATAACCGCGTCTTTGCCGGTGACATCGCCAGCGCGCGCCAGCACGCCGCTCGTTTGCGGGCCTTGTTGCCCACGTTGGCGCAGACCGAGCGCATCGAAGCCATCGAGGTGCTGATCGAGTTGGCGATGCGCGAGCCCGACATCGCCGCTGCCTGGACCCTGCTGGCGCAGTTGCGCACGCTGGCCCCGCGCCGGCCCACGGTGCTGAGCTTCGAAGGCCAGATCCACTGGTTCGGTGGCCAAGTACAGGCCGCGCACGATGCACTGGCCAAGCTGCTGCAGACCCATCCCGACTATTGCAGCGGCGTGACGATCGAGAACGATCTGGCTGTGATGCTGCACGCCCTGGGCCGCCTGCAGGAGGCGGAGACCATGGCCCGGCGCAGCCTGCAAAGCTGGGCTGGCGTGGCGCACACCGAGACGCTGTCGTTGCTGGTGTTGGGCCTGGTGCTTACGAGTGCTGGGCGCTGTGAAGCCGCCGACGCTGCGCTGCGGCGTGCGCTGGCGCTGGCGCGCGAACAAGCCAGCCCCGGCTTTGAAGCCGAAGCCCTGGTGCGCCACGCTCGTTTGCTGATCCAGTGCGGCCGCATCAAGCACGCCCAGCAGGCGCTGGACCTTGCCGCACCGCTGCTGGCCGCCAGCCCCGAGCCGCTGCGCGTGTCGCAACTCGTGCTGGCCCAGGCGCTGGTGGCATCGGCTGCAGACCGCGTCGCCGGTGTTAGTGGGCTGCGGCGGTTGGGCGAAGTGCTGCGGCACAGCGAGCATCCGCTGGCCCATGTGCGCGCGGCTCGTGTCGCCAACGAAGAGGCGGCAGCGCGCGGTGACTGGCCAGCCGCCGCCGCAGCGGCTCAGGATATGGCGCAGCGCGCCAGGCGTGCCGGCCTGCTGGAAAGCCTGGCAGAGGCGCTGTTGCTCCAAGCACGCGCAGCCCAGCATCCTGGTGTGCATCCGCAGGCCGAGGCCTGGGCGCAGGAGGCTGCGACGCTGGCGTCGCAACAGGGCTTTGCCGACACCCGGTGGCGAGCTCAAGCCTGGCTGGCCAGCCATGGCGCCGATGAGGATGTGCGCGCAGCCGCCTCTGTGCGGGCACAGGAGGCCCTGCTCTGGCTGCAGGGCGAGTCGCATCCGCACATGTTCGATGCGGCGGCGGCGGCCCTGCGCGAACCCCGTTGGTGATCGCAGGATGTGGTCGAGCGCTCGGCGAGTCGTTGCTTGACAGCATCGACTCCAACGGTTGCTCTTCCTCTGCAACAGCGGCGCCCGTGCCGATGAAGCGGCATCGCTGCGCTTGAGCTTTGGCCGACGACGGCGGACGTGCTTTGACCTTGTCGGTAATCGAGGCGCCGAAGATCGCGTCTTCCGAGGCCAACCCGGAGAGCCCATAACCCGGTTCGGCGTGCATCGCGTCGTGACGGTGTGCGCCGGTCTTGCGGCCCAATGCCTCCGTCCTGGAGTTCAGGCACCGTCTGTGGATGGCACATGCCCGCCGCGGCTGTCGGCGAAGTCGAAGTCGAAGACGACCGCACGCATCGGGTTGAAGCTGGTGGTGCAGTAGCTCCACGGGTCGGCCGGGTGCGTCTTGCCATCGCGCTGGTCAGCGGCCTGCAACATCGCCACCAGACGTCTCGTCGACGTGCGCACGCGCTGCCGCAGCATCTCGGCCGCGAGTGTGTTGGAGTTGGAGCGGGGGTACAGCCTGCGGTCAAGGAGTGCACAGGAGTTCGCCCTGCGCACGCGTGACTTTCACGATGAGCTATGTCCGCTATGGGTTGACCACAACCACCACGCGCTACAGCTTGAACGACCGCAATGTGCTTACAGTCATCGTTGGCGTACCAATGCTCAACATTCCATATGTCGCCTACACGGACGTTCACACGCGGCGAGGACGCTCATCGCTCCGCGCGGTGATCAGCGCCGCAGCGCCTCCAGCTCCCGCTGCATCTCTGACTCCACTTCGACCGCTCGCTCGAAAGCGTGCAGGCCAATCTGATTCAGCACGCGCTTGAATCGTGAGGCCACCGCCGGGTCGAGCGCGGCGATGCGATGCGCGAGGGCTTGCGATTGCGCGTCGAGCTGCTCGCGTGGCACCACGTTCCAGACCAAACCCCATTGCCGCGCGTCGGCGGCGGTGAACGCGTCGCCGAGCAGCATCAGGGCCTTGGCGCGCATCACGCCGGCCGATGCGGCGAGCGTGGCGCTGACGCCACCGGTGACGAAGACGCCGATGCCGGCCTCGGGCAGCTTGAAGCGCGCATCGTCGGCGGCGACGACGATGTCGGTGCACAGCATCCATTCGAGGCCGGCGCCGACGACCCAACCGTGCACGGCGGTGATCACCGGCTTGGGGCCGTGAACGATCGCCGTGGCCACCGCTTGCACGAGCTCGAGGTCGCGTGCCGTCGGTGGCTGGCTGATGTCGCGGCCCGCGCAGAAGGCGCGGCCTTCGCCGCGCAGCACGATGGCGCGGACGCGGTCGTCGTTCATCGCCGCGGTGAGCGCATGGAGCAGCGCTTGTGCAAGTGGCACGTCGATGGCGTTGAGCTTGGCAGGGCGGTCCAGGCTCAGCGTCAAGACGCCGTCGGCGCCGTCGTGGCGTTCGATGCGCAGCGATTCGGTGGCGGGGGTCACATCACCGCCGGCAGCGCGAGTTCGCGCGCCGCGGCCACGCGCGACCAGTGCATCGCGCCTTGCGGCAGCAGCCACTGCACGCCGTAGCGCATGCGGGCGGTCTTGGCTTGCGCCCAGGCAGCGTCGGGCTCGACGGCGGCGGCGCGCGCGCTGGCGGCGAAGGCCCAGGCCAGCAGCGTGTGCGCCAGGCCGAACAGAAAGTCGTCTGCGGCGCGCAGTGGCAGCTCGCGGTCGGTCTTGGCGTTGTCGATCAGCGCGGCGGTGATAGCGCGCGCCGAGGCGCAGGCGTCGCGCAGGGGCACGGCGAACTCGGCGGGGGCGCAGCCGGCTTCGGACTCGCACTCCGCCAACAGCGCGAACAAAGTCGAGCCACCATCGGACAGCACCTTGCGTTGCAGCAGGTCGATGGCCTGCACTTCGTTCGTGCCTTCGTAGATCATCGCGATGCGCGCGTCGCGCACCTGCTGCTCGATGCCGTACTCGTGCACGTAGCCGTAGCCGCCGAAGACCTGCTGCGCGGCGGCGGCCGTCTGAAAGCCGTGGTGGGTGGCAAAGGCCTTGAGGATCGGCGTCAGCAGCGCGGCGAGCTTGCCAGCGGCCTCGCGCTGCGCCGCGTCGGCATGGTGGTGCGACTCGTCGATCGCCAAGGCCGTGCGGTAGGCGATCACGCGCTGCGCTTCGGTCATGGACTGGGCACGCAGCAGGATGTGGCGCACCGCGGCGTGCTGCACGATCGGCACGCCCATCTGCACGCGTTCTTGTGCGTAGCGCAAGGCGTTCTGTGTTGCCATTTCCTGGTGGCCGAGGCCTTGCAAGCCGACATGCAGGCGCGCCGAGTTCATCATCAGGAACATGGCTGCGAGGCCGCGGTTGGGCTCGCCCACCAGCCAGCCGGTCGCGCCTTCGTAGCGCATCGCGCAGGTGGCGCTGCCCTTGATGCCCATCTTCTTCTCGATGCCGTCGCAGTGCATTGCATTGCGCGTGCCGTCGGGAAGAAACTTTGGCACCAGCGCGAGCGAGACGCCTTTGGTGCCCGGAGGTGCATCGGGCAGACGGCACAGCACCAGGTGCACGATGTTGTCGGTGAGGTCGTGCTCGCCGCCGCTGATGAAGATCTTGTTGCCGGAAATCCGCAGTGAGCCGTCGGGCTGCGGCAGGGCCTTGGTGCGCAGCACGCCGAGGTCGGTGCCGGCACCGGGTTCGGTGAGCGCCATCGCCGCCAGCCATTTGCCGCTGGCGATCTTGGCGAGGTAGCGATCTTTGAGCTCATCGCTGGCATGGCCCTTGATTGTTTCGTAAGCGCCGTGCAGCAGGTCGGGGTACATGGTCCAGGCGTGGTTGCACGCCACCATCATTTCGCGCACCGCGGCGTCGACCAGCAGCGGCAAGCCCTGCCCGCCCCACTGCGGATCGCACGGCAGCGCGGGCCAGCCGCCTTCGACCAGCGCGCGATACGCCTCGCGGTAGCCCTTGGGCGTGTGCACGGCGCCTTCGGCGTCCTGCGTGCAGCCTTCGAGGTCGCCGGGGGAGTTGGTCGGCAGCACGACTTCGCTGGTGAAGCGCGCGGCTTCTTCGAGCACCGCCGAGGCCGTGTCGAGGTCGATGTCGGCAAAGGCCTCGCAGCGCGCCCACGACGCGGGTGCGTCGAGCACGCGCTCGAGAACGAAGCGCATGTCCTGCAAGGGGGCAACGTACTCGTAGGCCATGTCAACTTCTTGCGCGGCGCAGGCGAGTCAGGACTCTGCGGTGAAGCCGATCTTCTTCACCAACGGACCCCAGCGTTCGAACTCGCGCCGTTGGCTCGCGGCCATCTCCTGCGCCGTCGAGCCCTGCACGATCAGGCCGACGGCCGCCACGCCGTCGATCACTGACGGGTCACGCAGCGCGGCGTTGATCGCGGTGTTGGCGGCGGCGAGCATCGGCGCCGGCGTGCGCGCGGGGGCGTAGAAGCCGAACCACTCTTCCACCGTCAGGTCGGCGAGGCCTTGCTCGGCGAAGGTCGCCACGTCGGGGAAGTAGGGCGAGCGCTTGGCGCCCGAGGTGGCAATGACGCGCAGCTTGCCCGCCTTGTGGTTGGCCAGAAAGTCGCCGCTGGGTGTGACCATCGAGGCGATCTGGCCACCGACCACGTCGGTGATGCCTGGCACCGAGCCGCGGTAGGGGATGTGCTTCAGGTCGGTGCCGGTGTTCAGGCCGAGCAGGGCGCCGATGAAGTGCGGCGTCGATCCTGCTGCCGGCGAGCCGTAGCTCGCGTCCTTGGGGTTGGCCTTGCACCACGCCAGGTAGTCCTTGACCGTCTTCACGCTGGCCGGCACGAGCGGGCCGATGGCCAAGCCGTGGTGAATGATGGCCGAGGTCGACACCGGGATGAAGTCCTTCTCGGCGTCGTAGCTCATCTTGGTATAGACGTGCGGGTAGATTGCCGTGGCCGAGTAGGGTGTCATGCACAGCGTCGCGCCGTCGGGCGCGGCTTGCTTGAGCGTGTCCAGCGCGATGCGTCCCCCCGCGCCGGGCTTGTTCTCGACGATGCCGGGGAGCTTCGAGTACGCGCTGCCGGCGAGCTTGTCGGCGACGCGGCGCGCCACGATGTCGCCCGCGCTGCCGGCCGGAAAACCGTAGAGGATGCGAACCTGCTCCACGGGCTGCGCGTGGGCGGCGGGCCAGCCGCCGACGAGCGCGGCGCCCGCGGTGGCTTGCATCACGAAGTGGCGGCGTGAGGTCGTCATCGAGGTGTCTCCCGTAGGGGTGTAGGTGTGGGTTACGACAGGCCGAGCAGCCGCATCGCGTTCTGTTTCAGGATCAGCGGCTTCACTGAATCCTTGAAGCCGGCTTCTTCGAAGTCTTTCAACCAGCGGTCGGGTGTGATCAGCGGGTAGTCGCTGCCGAACAGGATGCGGTCCTTGAGCTGCTGGACCGCAGCGCGCAGGGCGACAAGGACCGCGCGGGCTTCCCGGCGCAGCAGGTGCGCTCCGAGACCGGCATCGGCGCGGCTGGCGCGAGCGGCCACTGATCGTTTAGAACCAGGTCAAACCAAAGCAGCGGGACTGCGGGCACACTGCCTGCAGTCCCGTTCTTCATTGCGGCCTCCTCGATGGCGCCCTCCAGCAGTTCCGACAGCCAACGCGAGATGCTCTCGCTGGTTACCGCGCGCGTGCGCGATGCCTATGTGCGCAAGCCCTTCTACGTCGACGGCGGCCTCGATCTGGTGTCGCTGTGCCGTCAGTTGTCGGCCCAGGGCCTGACCAGCGCGCTGGTGCGAGACGGCCAGGGAGAACAGGCGCGGCTGGGCATCTTCACCACGACCGACCTGCGCGATGCCTTGCTGCGGCCGGAGGCCCCGGCCACGCTGGCGGTGCGCGACGTGGTGCGCTTCGACCTGATCGAGATCGAGGCCGACGCCGACCTGTTCGAGGCCCTTTGGCTGATGGTGCGGCACCGGGTGCACCGCTTGTTGGTACGCGATGGCGGCGCAGTGCTCGGCGTGCTCGGGCAACTCGACCTGGTCAGCTTCGTGGCCAACCATTCGCACATCGTGGCCCTGCAGATCGACGACGCCACCACGGTGGCCGAGTTGAAGGAAGCTGCCGCGCGCATCGACGCCATGGTCTCGCTGCTGCACGACGGCGGCATCAAGATCGCGCGCATCGCGCGTCTGGTCGGTGAACTGAACCACCGCCTGTTCGCACGCCTGTGGGGCCTGGTCGCGCCGGCCGAGCTGGTGGCCAACAGCTGCCTGCTGGTGATGGGCAGCGAGGGCCGCGGCGAGCAGATCATCAAGACCGACCAGGACAACGCGCTGCTGCTGAGCGACGGCTTCGAGCAGCACCCGCAACTGGCCGAGAGCGCCGCGCGCTTCAATGCCGCGCTGGCCGAGTTCGGCTACCCGCCCTGCCCCGGCAACATCATGCTGACCAATCCGCTGTGGCGCTGCGGCGAGACACAATTTCGCGGCAGCCTGCGCGAGTGGACCTACGGCAACGAGCCGGAAGGCCCGATGCACCTGGCGATCTTCTTCGACGCCATCGCCGTCGCCGGTGACGCCCACCTGCTCGAGCGCGCGCGAAAGCACCTCGACGCCATCCTGGCCGGCGGCGATGCCTTCCTGGCCCGATTCGCCGCCGCGGCCGACCAGTTCGACGAACCCAACAGCTGGTGGTTGCGCCTGACCGCACGCGGCGACGAAAGACCGCTGGACCTGAAGAAGCTCGGCACCTTCCCGATCGTGCATGGCGTGCGCGCCCTCAGCCTGAAGCACCAGGTGCGCGAAAGCGGCACCACTGAGCGCCTGCGCCGGCTGGTCGAGGCCCGGCATCTTGACGCCGACCTCGGCCGCGATCTGCAGGAGGCCCTGCACTACCTGATGGGCTTGAAGCTGCGCCACCAGCTGCGCCAGCGCGCGGCCGGTCTGGCACCCGACAACAGCGTGCGCCTGGCGGAGCTGAGCACGATGGACGGCGACCAGTTGAAGGAGGCGCTGGGCATCGTCAAACGCTTTCGCGCGCTGCTGCGCCAGCGCTTTCGCCTCGACGCCTTGTAGGCCGAGGCCCACCGCATGTCGACCTCGCTGCGCAATCAACGCCTGCTGGCCCTCTTTGCGATCGGCTGGCTGCTGCTGAACTTCCCGCTGCTGACGCTGTGGGACAGCGGCGTCAGCATTGCCGGCATTCCGTTGCTGCCGGCAGCGGTGTTCATCGGCTGGGGCGTGTTGATCGGCGCGGCGGCGTGGATCGTCGAGGCCCGCGACGGCGACGGCGACGGTTGAAGCAGCATGCTCTCCGCCCCGCTGGTCCTCGCCGCGTCGTTCGCCTACCTGCTGCTGCTGTTCGGCGTGGCGCATTTCGCCGACGCGCGCGGGCGCAGCGGCCGTTCGGTGATCGGCAACGCCTGGATCTACACCCTGTCGATGGGCGTCTATTGCACTGCCTGGACCTATTTCGGCAGCGTCGGCCGCGCGGCGTCGTCGGGCTTGTGGTTCCTGCCGATCTACCTCGGGCCGACGCTGGCGATGCTGCTGGCCTGGCCCGTGTTGCGCAAGATGATCCGCATCGCGCGCCAGTACCGCATCACCTCGATCGCCGACTTCATTGCCAGCCGCTACGGCAAGAGCCCGGCGCTGGCCGCGCTGGTCACCGTGATCGCGCTGGTCGGCATCCTGCCCTACGTGGCGCTGCAACTCAAGGCGATCTCCAGCGGCTATGCGCTGCTGACCGCTGCGCCCGGCCAGGCCCACGGCGGCGGGCCGTGGTGGCGCGACAGCACGCTGTACTTCGCGCTCGCGCTGGCCGGCTTCACGATCGCGTTCGGCACGCGGCACCTCGACACCAGCGAGCGCCACGAGGGCATGGTCGCCGCCATCGCGCTCGAGTCGGTGGTCAAGCTGCTGGCCTTCATCGCGGTCGGCGTGTTCGTCTGCTGGGGTTTGTTCGACAGCCCGGGCGAGATCTTCGCGCGAGCCGCAGCGCGCGCCGACCTGAAGCCGCTGCTCGGCCTGGGTGGCGAGAGCCGCTTCGCCGGCGGGCAGTGGTTCGCACTGACGCTGCTGGCGATGCTGTCGGTGATCTTCCTGCCGCGCCAGTTCCAGGTCATGGTGGTCGAGAACGTCGACGAGCGGCATGTCAAGCGCGCGAGCTGGGCCTTTCCGCTCTACCTGCTGCTGATCAATCTGTTCGTGTTGCCGATCGCCCTGGGCGGCCTCTTGCACTTCGGCCCCGGCGGCGCCGACCCCGAGACCTTTGTGCTCTCCTTGCCGCTGGCCAACGGCGCACCGTGGCTGGCGCTGGCGGCCTTCATCGGCGGCTTGTCGGCGGCCACCGGCATGATCATCGTCGAGGCGATTGCCGTCTCGACCATGGTCAGCAACGACCTGGTGATGCCGCTGTTGCTGCGCCGGCGCCAGGGCACGCGCGACCTGAGCGGCACGCCGCTGGCGGTACGGCGTGTCGTGATCGTGGCGCTGCTGCTGCTGGGCTACCTGTACTTCCGCATTGCCGGCGAGGCCTATGCGCTGGTCAGCATCGGCCTGATCAGCTTCGCCGCGGTGGCCCAGTTCGCACCGGCCTTGCTCGGCGGCATGTTCTGGAAAGGCGGCACCCGCGCCGGCGCACTGGCCGGTCTGGGCGCCGGCTTTGCGCTGTGGACCTACACGCTGATGCTGCCGTCGATCGCCAAATCGGGCTGGCTGCCCACCACCTTCATGCGCGACGGCTTGTTCGGCGTGGCCTTGCTGCGGCCCGAGCAGCTGTTCGGGCTGACGGGGCTGGACAGCCTGACCCATGCCCTGCTGTGGACCCTGCTGGTCAATGCCGGCCTGTATGTCGTGGTGTCGCTGGCCCGCGCGCCGAACGCGCGTGAGGCCGGCCAGGCCCTGCTCTTCGTCGATGTGTTCGAACGCAGCGGCACCGGCACCGCGGCGGCACCGGTGTTCTGGCGCGGTCGCGCCAGCGTCGCCGGCTTGCAGCAACTCGCGGCGCGCTTCCTGGGCGCCGAGGCGGCCCAGCGCCTGTTCGCCGACGTGGCGCGCGCGCGGGGGGTCGCTCAGATCGAACGCATCGCTGCCGATGCGCAACTGGTGCAGCATGTCGAGACCCAGTTGGCCGGTGCGATCGGCAGCGCCTCGGCGCACGCGGTGGTGGCCGCGGTGGTCGATGAAGAACCGCTGGCGCCGGCCGACATCCTGCGCATGCTCGACGAGGCCTCGCAGGTGCGCGCGCAGAACCGCCAGCTCGAGAGCCTGGACAAGTTGAAGGACGACTTCATGTCGTCGGTGACGCACGAGCTGCGCACACCGCTGACCTCGATCCGCGCCTTCGCCGAGTTGATGCGTGACGACCCGGCGATGGACAGCGAGCAGCGCCAGCAGTTCGTGGCACTGATCGTGGCCGAGGCCGAACGCTTGTCGAGGCTGGTGAACCAGGTGCTCGACATGGCCAAGATCGAGTCCGGGCGCGGCGATTGGCGCAACGAGGCGATCGACCTGCGCGAGTTGATCTCGCACGCGCTGCAGACCACGCGCGAGGCCTTCCGCGAGCGCGGTGCCGAAGTCACGGTCGAGCAGTCCGACGCCGTGCCGCTGCTGCACGCCGACCGCGACCGCCTGCTCCAGGTGCTGCTGAACCTGCTGTCCAACGCCGCCAAGTTCGTGCCGCCCGGCCGCGGCCGCGTGGTCGTGGCGTTGACCACCGATGCCCGCGCGGCGACGATCGAAGTCCGCGACAACGGGCCCGGCATTGCGCCCGAGCAGCAGGAACAGGTGTTCGAGAAATTCCGCCAGGGCGGCGACGCCGCGAACCGCCCGCAAGGCACCGGCCTGGGCTTGCCGATCAGCCGCCAGATCGTCGAGCATTTCGGCGGCCGGATGTGGCTGCACAGCGTGCCCGGCCAGGGCGCCTGCTTCGGCTTCGACCTGCCCTGGCATCACGAGGAGAAACTCGCATGACCTACCATGTGCTGATCGCCGACGACGAGCCCAACATCGTCATCTCGCTCGAGTTCCTGATGAAGCGTGAAGGCCACCGCGTCAGCGTTGCGCGCGACGGCGACGCCGCGCTCGACGTCATCCGGCGTGAAAAGCCCGACCTGGTGCTGCTCGACGTGATGATGCCCGGCAAGAGCGGATTCGAGGTCTGCCAGGCGGTGCGCGGCGATGACGCGCTGGCGGGCGTGAAGATCCTGATGCTCAGTGCCAAGGGCCGCGATACCGACCTGGCCAAGGGCAGCGCCCTGGGGGCCGACGCCTACATGACCAAACCCTTCTCGACCCGCGAGCTGGCCGACAAGGTGCGCGAGCTGTTGGGGCCGGCGTGAGATTCGACAAGCGCGAGCTGGCCGCCGCGCTGGCGCCGGGCGCGCTGATGTTGCTCGTGGCGCTGATCGGCGGCAGCTTGCTCGCCGCCACGCTCGATCCCGCCGAGCGTGAGGCCCTGGCGGCGCTGCTCGAGCCGCGTGCAGCCCTGGTGTTGCTGGCCTGGCTGCTGTTGTCGGGCGCGCTCGGCGCACTGGCGCGCCAGGCCTACCTGCGCTGGGTGGCGGCCGCGGCGCGCCTGGCCGAGGAAGCCGGGGTGCTGCTGGCCACCAATGTGGAACGCCCGCTCGAGCCGCAGGGCAGTGCCGAGACCCGTGCGCTGGCCAGCGTCATCAACCAACTCGCCAGCCAACGCAACGCCTTGCGCGCCGACATGGCCGCGCAGGTGCAAGAGGCCAGCCGCGGCGTGGCCCAGGAGCGCAACCGCCTGGCGGCGCTGATGGCCGAACTGACACAGAGCGTGGTGGTCTGCAACCTCGACGGCCGCATCCTTCTCTACAACGCCCGCGCGCGCACCCAGCTGCGTGCGCTGTCGGACGCCACCGCGCCGACGGCAGGCGCCGAGCTGATCGGCCTGGGCCGCTCGATCTACGCGCTGCTCGACCGCGCGCTGGTGGTGCACGCGCTCGAGTCGGTGCAGCAGCGGCTGCAGCGCGGCGCCGCGCATCCGTCGGCCCAGTTCGTCACCAGCAGCCGCGCGGGGCAACTGCTGCGGGTACAGATGGCGCCGGTGCGCGCCATCTCGTCAGGTGCTGCGCCAGTGCGCGCCATCTCGTCAGGTGCTGCGCCAGTGCGCGCCATCTCGTCAGGTGCTGCGCCGGTGCGCGCCATCTCGTCAGGTGCTGCGCCAGTGCGCAACATCGGCGCCAGCACCGACACGACGCCGCTGGACGGCTTTGTGCTGATGCTGGACAACATCACACGCGACTTCGCCGACGAAGCCGAACGCGACCGCCTGCTGCACGACCTGACCGAAGGCAGCCGGGCCTCGCTGGGCAACCTGCAGGCGGCCGTCGAGATGCTCGACTACGAGGATGTGGATGCCGTCACGCGCGAGCGTTTCCACGGCGTGATCCGCGACGAAGTCAGCGCGATGAGCCAACGCATCCGCCAGGTGTCCGACCAGTCCACGCAGGCCCTGAAGACACGCTGGCCGCTCGAAGACATGCTCGGCGCCGATCTGCTGGCCGCCGCCTGCCGGCGCATCGAAGCCCAGCACGGCTGCCGCACAGCCGCCGACGCGGTGGACCCAGGGCTGTGGCTGCGTGTCGACAGCTACTCGCTGCTGCAGGCCGTGCTCTACCTGGCCGGGCGGCTGGTGGAGGAGTACGGCGTGCAACTGCTGCAGCTGCGCCTGGTGCGCAACGAGGGCCGGGCCCGGCTCGACCTGGTGTCGAGCGGCCACACCTTGAGCAGCGAGGCCGTCAGCCACTGGGAGACGGACGCGATGCACATCGGCGACGAGCGTCTGGCGCTGAGCTTGCGGGATGTGGTCGAGCGTCACGACGGCGCTTTCTGGTTCGAGCGCGCGCGGCTGCGCCACGAATCGCTGTTCTGCCTGCTGCTGCCCTTGGCCGACGGCGGTGAACCCCTCGATGCGGCGCAGTTCGTGCGCGGCGACAGCCGCCCCGAGGTGTATGACTTCGACCTCTTCGCCACCAGCGAGCAGGCTCGCGACCTGGCCG
>JANOEG010000070.1:0-3347 GCA_031413095.1 Burkholderiales bacterium
CAGGCTCGCCGCGTGGTCGATTTCTTCGACGGTCGAAAAACGGCCGATCGTCATGCGCAGGCTCGAATGCGCGAGCTCGTCGCTGCGGCCCAAGGCACGCAACACATAGCTCGGCTCCAGGCTTGCGCTGGTGCAGGCGGAACCAGACGAGACCGCGATGCCCTTGCAGCCCATGATCAGCGACTCGCCTTCGACGAAGTTGAAGCTCATGTTCAGGTTGTGCGGCACGCGCTTCTCGAGATGGCCATTGACGAAGACCTGCTCGACGTCGCTCAAGCCGCGCAACAGGCGCTGCTGCAAGCCGCGGATGCGCTCGCCTTCGACGCCCATCTCTTCACGAGCGATGCGAAACGCCTCGCCCATGCCGACGCATTGGTGCGTCGGCAGCGTGCCGCTGCGCATGCCGCGTTCGTGGCCGCCACCGTGCATCTGCGCTTCGATGCGCACACGCGGCTTGCGGCGCACGTAGAGCGCGCCGATGCCCTTGGGGCCATACGTCTTGTGCGAGGCCAGGCTCATCAGATCGACCGCCAGCGTCGCCAGATCGATCTGCACCTTGCCGGTGGCCTGCGCTGCATCGACGTGAAAGACGACACCGCGCTCACGGCAGATCGCGCCCAGCGCAGCGATGTCCTGGATGACGCCGATCTCGTTGTTGACGAGCATCACCGCGGCGAGGATCGTGTCGGGCCGCAGCGCTTCCTTGAAGTGGTTCAGATCGACGAGACCGTCTTCCTGCACGTCGAGGTAGGTCACTTCGAAGCCCTGGCGCTCCAACTCGCGCATCGTGTCGAGCACCGCCTTGTGCTCCGTCTTCACGGTGACCAGGTGCTTGCCCTTGGTCTTGTAGAACTGCGCCGCGCCCTTCAACGCCAAGTTGATGCTCTCGGTGGCGCCGGAGGTCCAGACGATCTCTCGCGGGTCGGCGCCGACCAATGCCGCCACCTGCTCGCGCGCCTTTTCGACCGCCGCTTCGGCTTCCCAGCCCCAGGCGTGGCTGCGCGACGCCGGGTTGCCGAAATGCTCACGCAGCCACGGCACCATCGCATCGACCACGCGCGGGTCGCAAGGCGTGGTGGCGCTGTAGTCGAGGTAGATCGGGAAATGGGGCGTCATGTCCATTGCAAACAACTCTTCTGGTTTATTTGGCAAAGGTGGCGCCGAGCGCGAAGACTGAATTCGGGCCGGTGACGCGAATCGGCTTAACCACCGGGATCGAAGAAATCGCGCGCTTCATCGGCGGCTGTTCCGCCACCGACACGCCCTTGGCGATCTGCTCGTCGACCAGTTTCTTCAGCGTCACCGAGCTCAGGAAATCAATCATTTTGTGGTTCAGCGCGGTCCACAGGTCGTGCGTCATGCACTTGCCAGTGTCGTCGCCCATGCAATGTTCCTTGCCGCCGCAGCCGGTCGCGTCCAGCGGCTCGTCGACGGCCAGGATGATGTCGGCCACGGTGATCTCGCCAGAATCCCGGCCGAGCGAGTAACCGCCGCCGGGGCCACGGGTGCTCTCCACCAGTTCGTGGCGGCGCAGTTTGCCGAACAACTGCTCCAGATACGACAGCGAAATCTGCTGGCGCTGGCTGATCGCGGCCAAGGCGACCGGGCCGTTCGTCGAGCGAAGGCCCAGATCGATCATCGCAGTGACGGCAAAACGGCCTTTGGTGGTCAAGCGCATGGGGAACTCCTTGAAGAGGGGTGCTATCCCGAGCAGATCGCTCAAGTTTAGCGGAAGCCGACTGATTCGGTCGGATACCGGTCAGGAAGTTCCCAGGCAAGCGGCAAGGTTTTCGACCCAGGCGTCGGCAGACGCCTCGACCAGATCGAGCACGCGCTCGAAGCCGGCCGCCCCGCCGGAGTACGGGTCCGGCACCTCCACCGGTGCGAACAGGCGCACTTCGGCCTGAAACTCCCCTTCCGGCGCCAGGCGCTGCAGATCGGCCAGGTTGTCTTCGTCCATGGCCAGGATCAGGTCGAACCGGTGGAAGTCCACCGCCGCGACCTGACGCCCGCGCAGCGCCGACAGGTCGTAGCCGCGCCGAGCGGCATGGCGTTGCGAGCGTGCATCGGGCGGGCTGCCGATGTGCCAGGAGCCGGTGCCGGCAGAGTCCACGGCAACGCGATCGGCCAACCCTGCCGCTTCAAGCTTGGCGCGCAGCACCGCTTCGGCGGTGGGTGAACGGCAAATGTTGCCGAGGCAGACCATCAGCACTTTCATATTTTGTTGCCGGTCAGCGGGATCACATTGCTGTCGTGCGCCCCGGCACCGAACGCCTGCTCGCGCAGCAGCGCCGACTGGTCGCGCACGCCTTCCGCCTTCTCGATAGCCGAGTCCATGGACAATACTACTTGATCGTTTACATTAATACTGTACAGTTTTTATTTGCACCGTTCTGTATTCTCATCGCGCAATGCCCCCCATGAACCAACCTTTCAATCCGCGCTACGTCACTTGCATCACAGCCCTCGTGCTGCTGGTCCCGTTATCCGTCGCCGCCCAAGACGAGCCCGGCTTTTACGCCAGCGTCTACGGGGGGCCCAGCGCCATGGCTTCGACAAGTTTTTCGGAGTCCCGCGCAACGGGTACCGCCGTGGGCGGCAAGGTCACCTTTGGCAGGGGTATCGGGTTCGGCGCTGCCGTGGGGCAGCGCTACGGCAACGGGTGGGCCGCCGAGTTGGCGTGGGACGAGCGTGGCAACTTTCTCAAGCGGGTCGGTGGTGTCGCGGTTGATGGCAACGTCTTCTCGACGGTGGTCTTCTTGAACGGGTACTACCGATTCCCAGCTTGGGGCACGGTGCGCCCGTTCATCGGCGCGGGTCTGGGCTACGTCGTCGGGCTGGACATCGACGTCGACCGAGACGGCACGGAGCAAGAGTACTCGCGCCGAGGCGGCGTCGCTGTACAAGCCATCGCGGGAGGCGAGTACAGCCTGTCATCCCACTGGGTTCTGAGCGGCGATGTGCGCTGGAGCCGGATGGGCAGTGGCACTTTCAAGGCCACTACGGCAGGCACCACGCTAAGCGGCAAGCCCAAGTACCAACCTGCATCGCTCAACCTGGGCGTCACCTATCGGTTTTGAGTAGGCAAGCGCGCAATCTGAGCGCGCCACATTGCAGCGTCTTGAACATCTACGGCCAATCTTGGCCGAACGCGCGCCTCGTCAGCGCGCCTGTCCCGCCAGCGGCACGACATTGCTGTCGTGCGCCCCCGCCCCGAACGCCTGCTCGCGCAGCAGCGACAGCTGGTCGCGCACGCGCGCGGCTTTCTCGAATTCGAGGTTCTTGGCGTGTTCGAGCATCTGCTTCTCGAGTTGCTTGATGCGCTTCGCAAGATCCTTCTCGTCGAA
>JANOEG010000071.1:0-11452 GCA_031413095.1 Burkholderiales bacterium
TTTTTGGTCGACACCCATGTCAACGCTGACCCGAGCGCCGAGGAGCTGTGCGAGATCACGGCGATGGCGGCCGAGGAAATGCGCCGCTTCGGTGTCGAGCCGAAAGCTGCGCTGCTGTCGCACTCCAACTTCGGTTCGTCCGATCACCCGAGCGCGGTCAAGATGCGCCGCGCGTTGGCGCTGCTGCGCGAACAGGCACCGTGGTTGGAGGTTGATGGCGAGATGCACGGCGACGTGGCCCTGGACGGCAAGGCGCGCGCCGCCGTGATGCCCAACACGACGCTGACCGGCGATGCCAATCTGCTGGTGCTGCCGAACATCGACGCCGCCAACATCGCCTACAACCTGCTCAAGACCGCAGCCGGCGGCGGCATCGCGATCGGCCCGGTGCTGCTCGGCGCGGCAAAGCCGGTGCACATATTGACCCCGTCGACGACCGTGCGCCGCATTGTCAACATGACCGCGTTGACCGTCGCTGACGCCAACGCTGCACGCTAAAGGCCGCTTCACTGAAGGGCACACGCTGAGAGTGTGCGCACACAACCGGCCTAGAGGATGTGCCCCAATTTTGGGCACACAGCTTGAGGTTTTTTGCCGGCTCCCGTATCATGACGGATTGATTAATTCGGGTTAACCCGTGTCATCCGTCGCTCACCACCGCCATGCAATCAGCGCCCGAAAGTATGGGCTTGCTTTGCTGCTGGGCGCTGCTGTTTGGGCCGGTGCGGTGCCGGCGCGCGGTGTTCCGACCGACATGGATAGCGTCGCCTTGGAACAATTGCCGGACCAGGCCCGCCAGACGGAGCGGTTGATCCGCAGCGGTGGCCCGTTCCCCTATGCCAAGGATGGCACCGTGTTTGGCAACCGGGAGCGCCTGTTGCCGCGCGAGAGGCGCGGCCACTACCGCGAGTACACAGTGAAGACGCCGGGCTCGCGTGACCGTGGCGCCCGGCGCATCGTCTGCGGCGGTGCCAAGCCGGCCGCGCCCGAGGCTTGTTACTACACCGCCGATCACTACGCGAGCTTCAAACGCATCGTCCAGTGACCGCCAACGAGAGATTTATTTTGGGTTTTCTTTTTGACCTTGGAGGAACGTGACCATGCAATTGCAGACCGTCCGTCCGAACATCGTGCAGTCGATCCGCGCCTATACGGTGGCGGAATTGATGGAGGCCGCGCAGCAAACGGGCCAGCACTTCTTGTACGCGAACGTGGCCAACTCACAGTCGAAGCAGGAGGTGCTGGACAGCATCGCCGAGGCCTTCACTTTTCCGGTGCACTTTGGCAAGAACCTCGATGCGCTGTTCGACTGCATGACCGATCTGGTCAACCGCAGCGGCCAGCAGCCGGGCTTCGTCGTCGTGCTCGAGCAGTTGCCCGACAACCCGCGTTTCGACCGTGAGACCCGCGAGCAGCTGCTCGACGTGTTCCGCGATGCAGCTGATTTCTGGGCGGAGCGAAAGATACCGTTCAGATGTTTTTATTCTTTTCGGTAGCCCGCTCCCAAGAAATCGGGTCATGGGAGCGGGCGGCAGAGGTGGCCCCCACGAGCAACACCAGCAACGAAGCCGGTGTGACAAAGAAAGTGTCGAAGGCAGCGGCAGCCGCTGCGTCGGCAAATGCGAGCTTCGGCATGAACATGCCGTTGATGAGCAGCGCGTTCGACACATCGATGTGGTTGAACGCCGCGTAGGTTTTTTACGCGACAACCCCAAAGGGCGGCTTCGGCCGCCCTTTGTCATTTTTAGCCGAGGCTGGCCTTCAAGTAGTGCGCCCCGGGAATCGGGTTGAAGTAATACGGCGCGATCTCCTCGAAGCCCAGACTCGCGTACAGGCCGCGCGCGGCTTCCATGTCGTCGAGCGTGTCGAGCAGCAGGTTCGAGTAGCCGGCTTGCACGCCGCGGTCCATCAGCGCTTGCGTCAGCAGGCGGCCGAGGCCGAAGCGGCGAAATGCCGGGCGCACAAACAGGCGCTTCATCTCGCAGGCATTCGCATAGTCAACATCGGCCAGCGCGCGTAGCGCGCCGCAACCGGCGATCTCGCCGTCCACGGTGGCCAGCAGCAGCGCGCCGCGCGGCAGGGCGTACTCGCCGGGCAGATCGGCGAGTTCGGCGTCGAAATTCTGGAAGCACAAATCCACGCCGAGCTGCGCCGCGTACTCGCGGAAGATCTGGCGCGTGGCTTCGAGCAACTCCGGTGTGGCCGGCGTCAGCAGCTCGATCGCAGGGGCGTCGCTCATGCGCCGAAGCGAGCGATCCACCAGGACAGGCTGAGCGCAAAGCCGATCAGCACAGCGGCCAGCACCCTCTGCCTCACCCCATCGGCAGATGCGGGGGTGCCCGGCGCCACATGCTTGTCGCCGTGCCACATCGGCGCGATCAGGTTGCGCTCCTTCTTGAACAGGTAGAACAGCACCGCGGCGATGTGCAGCACGACCATCGTGATGATCAGGTACTGGCCCACCGCCTTGTGCCAACCCGTCGCCTTGAGCGCCAGCGCCGTCTCGACAAAGCGGTTCAGCGGCCCGGTGGTGGCGATCTCGTCGTCAGCGACGAGGCCGGTGGCCACCTGAACAATCAGCACCAGCAGCAAGGCAAACACCGACAGGGCGCCGAGCGGGCTGTGGCCGACGTCGAACCGGCCGTTGGGGCCTGTGTCTCCGCGCAGGTAAGCGGCGACGCTGGACGGTGGGTAGAGGAACGACGCGAAGCGCGACCAGTGGCCGCCGACAAAGCCCCAGACCACACGAAACGCCAGCAGCGCCAGTGCCAGCAAGCCCAGACGGATGTGCCAGGTCATTGCGTTGCCGCCGATCTTGGCGGTGATCACCGAGGCAATCACAGTGGCAGCCAGCAGCCAGTGGAAAACGCGAGTGGGCAGATCCCACACGCGCACAGGGCGCGCCGCCGGGTCGTTGTCGTCGTTCATGCGTCCGATCACAGCCGAGGACGGCGAACGATAACCGCTCGCCGCCGGCGTTGCCAAGCGCAGCACTCGGGCTTACCCCAGGACTTGCAAGGCCGCGGCGTCGCGCTGCGTACACTGACTACGCGTGTCGAGTCCAGCGCGCGATCCACTCCCACCCGCCCTGGAGGAATCAGCATGCAGTCGTTTCCTAAGTTCAGTCCGAGCCTGGCCATCGCGGCCCTTGCCCTCGTCGTGGCTCTGCCCGCGTCCGCGCAATTCCAGAGGCCCGAGCAAGCCATCAAGTACCGCCAAAGCGTGATGGCGATCCAGGGCGCGCACATGGGGCGCATTGGCGCCATGACGGCCGGCCGAGTGCCATTTGATGCTGCTGCCGCGCAGGCCAATGCCGACCTGGTCTTCACGCTCTCCAAGCTGCCGTTCACCGCTTTCGGTGAAGGTACCGACAAGGCCGCACCCACGCGAGCCAAGCCTGAAATCTGGACCAATCGCGCCGACTTCGATGCCAAGGCCAAGACCTACCAGGACGAGGCGGCCAAGCTACAGGCCGCGGCCAAGACCGGCAACCTGGATCAGATCAAGACCGCGTTTGGCGCGTTGGGCGATACCTGCAAGGGCTGCCACGACAAGTACCAGAAGGAGCAGTAGCCAGCGCGCCCTCAGCCAGCGAAGCCGAGCACGACACGGCGCGTCATCGCTGACTTCTTTTCGATCTTGGTGACGACGATGTTGCCGATCTCGCGCGTGTTGCTCACGTGCGTCCCGCCGCAGGGTTGCAGATCGACGACTTCGATCTCGAGCACGCGCACACGCCCCAAACCGCGCGGCGGCCGCACGCTCATGCTGCGCACAAGGCCCGGGTTAGCGTCGAGTTCGGCTTCGCTGATCCAGCGGTGGCTCACAGTGTGGGCTGCGGCAACCAGGCGGGCGATGCCGGCGGTCAGCGTGTCCTTGTCAAGCGGCTCGCTCATGTGAAAGTCCAGCCGCGCGTAGCTGGCGGTGATCGAGCAGCCGTCCACCGGGTGCGGCACCAGCGCGCACAGCAGGTGTGTCGTCGTGTGAAAGCGCCGGTGCGCGTTGCGGCGCGCGACGTCGATCAGCGCGGTGACGTTGTCGCCAACGGCGAGCGTTGCGTCCGGCGCGAGCACATGCAGCACACCGCCTAGATGCTCTTTGCTCTTGCGCGTGTCGGTGACGAGCAATTCGCGGCCGTCAACCAAGCGAAGCACGCCGGTGTCACCGGCCTGCCCGCCGCCCAGCGGATAGAAGACCGTGCGGTTGAGGACCACGCCGCCTTCACCGACGGCGACGACGTGTGCCTCGCATTGCGTCAGCGTGGCATCGTCGCGGAACAGTTCGTCTGTCATTGCCACATCACCCCGCCAAGACCCGCGCGAACACGTCGCGATCGACATTGCCGCCGCACAGCGTGACGCCGATGCGCTTGCCTTGCCAGTGATGGCGCTGCTGCATCGCGGACGCCAGCGACGCGGCCCCCGCGCCCTCGGCGACGTTGTGCGTGGCCGTGTAGAGCAGGCGCATCGCGGCCGCCACTTCGGCGTCGGTGACGGCCACCACGTCGTCAGCCTCGCGCCGGATGACATCGAGCGCGGCAGCGTCGGGCACGCGGCAGGCCATGCCGTCGGCGAGTTGCGTCGTGGTTGGCGCCTCGATCACGCGGCCGGCGCGAAACGAATCGAGGTACGCCGTCGCATGCGCAGACACCGCACCGACGATGCGCGTGGATACGCCGGTGATGGCGCGCGCTGTTGAGCAGGCGCTGATGCCGGAGCCCATGCCGATCGGCACGAAGACCACGTCGGGTTGCACGGCGCGAAAGAACTCGACCCAGTAAGTCGCCACGCCGAGCACCAGGTCCGCGTGATACGACGGCACGAAGTGCAGCGCGCGCTGTGCGGCCAGCGCCGCCGCATGCTCGCGTGAGGCCTGGAAGTCGTCGCCGTGCTCGATCAACTCCGCGCCGAGCGCGCGCATCGCCGCGTTCTTCTCGACCGAGTTGCCATGCGGCACGACGATGATGACCGACAAGCCGTGACGCTGTGCCGCAAACGCAATCGACTGGCCGTGGTTGCCGCGCGTGGCGCTGATCACGCCGCGCACCTGCGGCTCGCGGTCGCGCAAGGCCTTCATGTAGACCAGCCCGCCGCGCACCTTGAAGGCGCCCAGCGGCGTGTGGTTCTCGTGCTTGACCCAGACCTCGGCGCCGAGCGCCTCGGCCAGCAGCGGCCAGGCGTATTGCGGCGTGGCTGGCATCGCGGCATAGACGGTGCGCTGCACGGCCTCGAACTCGGCGGGGGTGGGTGTTTGCATGAGCTATAGCGAGGTCAGGGTGATCGGGCCGCGGGGCGTTTGCAGATGCGCTTCGAGCGCCGGGCCGGGTGTGTTGTCAACGCTCACCTGCGCGATGTTGAGCGCGGACTTCGGCAGGCCGCGCAACACGAGCGAACGCAAGCTCACGCCCGAGGCCGGCATCGATGCCGCCGGATGGTGCTCGCCCCACTCGATCAACGTCGGCATTGCGCCGCCGCAGAGCACGGCGCCGTCATCGCGCACGGCAATGCGCCAACGCAGCAATCCCGACGGCGTGTCACGCGACGCGGCGAGCGCACGGCCGCCATCGAAGCCGGCGTTGCGCGATGCGGCGAGCGTGGCGTCGAGAGCGATGTTGCGCGCAACGAAGGTGACCAGCCGCGGCCCACTCGAAAGGTCGAGCGTGTCGAGCCCGAACCAGCGCGCACGGCCGGGCGGCGGCGCGTCGGGATCGATGGCGACGATCTCGAAGTACGCATTCGGGAACACATCGCTGGTGACGCTGAACAAGCGGTTGTGCGTGCTCATCAGCGGGTGTTTGCCACCAGGTCCGGGTGTGATGCCGAGCGTGGCCTCGCACCACTGCACGCCTTCGGCCAGTGTGCGCGCGGCGACGACAAGATGATCGACCTGGGCGCTCACAGGCTCACGCTGCCGTCGATCACCGTCACGCTGTGGCCGCCGATCCAGATGTCCTTGCCGTCCTGCTGCACGAAAACGCGGCCGTCGCGGCCCATCGCCGTGCCTTGCGCCGCGATGTAGTTCGGCGGCGCCAGGCCGTCGCCGATCAGCCATTGCGCCAGCGCGGCGTTCAAGCTGCCGGTGACCGGGTCTTCGACGATGCCGCTGTTGCCGGTGAAAAAGGCGCGGACTTCGAACTGCGTGTCGTGCCCAGCGGTTTGCGGGCCGACGAAGCCGACTTCCCACCCTGCCAGCACCGCACTGTCGGCTTTCAGTGCGAGCACCTGCTCGGCCGTGCGCAGCATGACACCGCGCCACGGCGGGCCGTTCTGGCACCACGCATGAGCGACGATGTCGGCGCGCGAGATGCCCAGGCCGCGCGCGATGCGCTGCACGTCAGCCTCGTCCAGCGGGCCGCTCTTGATCCGTGGCGGTGCCGCGAAAGCGAGCCGCTCGCCGTCGCGACGGATGCGCACCAAGCCGACGCCGCATTCCTGCACGATGAACTCACCCTTCGGCTTGCCCCCCGCTTGCAGCCACGCATGGCAGCTGCCGAGCGTTGGATGTCCGGCAAACGGCAGCTCGCGGCCGGGGCAGAAGATGCGCACGGCGTAGTCGGCGTCGGCGTGCGTCGGCGCCGACAGAAAGGTCGCCTCCGACAGGTTGGTCCAGTCGGTGAAGCGCTGCATCGCCGCGGTGTCGAGGCCGCTGCCGTCCAGCACCACCGCCAGCGGGTTGCCTTGGAGCGGCGTGTCGGTGAAGACGTCGACCTGCTTGAACGCGCGTTTCATGCCGCGCTCTTCAACACCTGCGACAGCGCGGCCACGCCGGCTTCGATCTTGTCTGGCGGCGATGTCACGAACGACAAGCGCAATGTGTTCTTGAGGGGCGCGCTGGCATAAAACGCCGCGCCGGGCACGTAGGCCATACCGGCGTCCACCGCTTTGGGCAGCAGCGCGACCGCGTCGATGTGCGCCGGCAACTCGAGCCAGAAGAACATGCCACCCACCGGCGTCTGCCACTGTGCGACGCCGCTCAAGTGTTTGGCCAGTGACGCCTGCATCGCGTCGCGGTGCAGCTTGTAGCGCGCGCGGATCGCCGGCACATGCGTGTCGAGGAAACCGTTGCGAATCACCTCGTGGACGACACGCTGGTTGAAGATCGGCGTGTGCAGGTCGGCGGCTTGTTTGGCCTGCAGCAGCTTCGGGTACAGCGCCGCGGGCGAAACGATGTAGCCCAGACGCAGACCCGGCGCGAGGACTTTCGAAAAGGAGCCGAGATAAAGCACACCCTGCGGCCAGCGCGAGGCAAGTGCCGGCGGCGGCGGCGCGTCGAACCACAAGTCGCCATACGGGTTGTCTTCGAGCAACGGCAAGTTCTTGGCCTGCGCGGCGGCCACCACCGCGGCGCGGCGCGCTTCGGTGTACACATGCCCTGTCGGGTTTTGGAAGTTCGGCAGCAGGTACGCAAAGCGCGCACCGTTTGCTGCCGCAGCCAAGGCGTCAGGCAACGGGCCTTCGTGGTCGGAGTCCACGGCGACGATGTTCGGCTCGTAGGGTGTGAAGGCTTGCAGCGCGCCGAGGTACGTCGGCGTCTCGACCAGCACGCGCGCATCGATGTCGATCAGCACCTTGGCAGCGAGGTCGAGCCCCTGCTGCGAACCGGTGGTGATCAGCACCTGATCGGGTGACACGGTCATGCCCTGCTGCTGGTGCAAGTGCGCCGCGACCCATTCACGCAGCGGCGCAAAGCCTTCGCTGGCCGCGTACTGCAAGGCCTCGCGTGGCGCGTCGCGCAGTACCTTCGTGCATGCCTCGCGCATTGCCTCCACGGGGAACGTGTCGGCCGACGGCAAGCCGCCGGCCAGCGAGACGATGCCGGGCTTTTCGGTGACTTTGAGGATCTCGCGAATGATCGACGGGTTCATGCGCTCGGCGCGGCGCGCCAGCGTGAAGGGGGTTTGAGCGCTCATGTTGGTTCTCCTCGAAATGAAGACACACGCACCGGCATGCGCTTGCCGACAAAGACGACGGCCACCACCGCCAGCGCAAAGAACAAGGTCGTGGCTTCGAGTTTCTCGCCGAGCAGCGGGACGGCGGCCAGCAGCGCCAGAAACGGTTGCAGCAACTGCACCTGGCTGACACGCATCACGCCGCCGAGTACCAGCCCGCGGTACCAGGCGAAGAAGCCGAGCCACATCGAAAACAGCGTCACGTAGGCGAAGCCGCCCCACGACGCGGCGCGCACGGTGGACGCGTTGTCGGGCCAGGTGGCGAGCATCGCCGGCAGCGTCAGCGGCAGCGACAGCACGAGCACCCAGCAGATCACGTGCTCGGCTGGAACTTTCGCCGAGACGCGCGCGCCGGCCACGTAGCCGATCGATGCACTAGCCACCGACAGCAGCAGCAAGCCGTCAGCCGCACTCAGTTGCCCCTGGCCTTGCAGCGCGGCGTAGACGAGGACGAGCGCACAGCCAATCAGCGCGCAGACCCAGAAGCCCATCGATGCGCGCTGCCGCAACACCAGCGCCGCCGCCACCGCAGTGGCCAATGGCAACACGCCGGTGATCACTGCGGCATGCATGGCATCGACATGGCGCAGCGCCAGCGCCAGAAACAGCGGAAAGCCGACGACAGTACCGACGGCGCAGACGGCGAGCGCGGTCCAATGCTCGCGCGCCGGCCTCGCCGCGCCGACCCAGCGCAAATAGACGATCGACAGCAAGCCGGCCAGTGCCGCGCGGCCCGCGGTGACAAAAGCCGGCGGCAGTTGCGGCGCACTTGCATCGCCGACGGCCAGCCGCGTCATCGGCAGCGTGAGGGCAAAGATGGCCACGCCGAGCAAGCCCAAGGCGTAGCCGTGCGTCAGATCTGTGAAGCCGCGCGAGGTGTCACTGCTGTTCATGACCGCAGCATCCACAACGCCGTCGCGGCAAGCACCAGCGCCATCGTGCGGTTGAACCACAACAGCCGTTCGCCCTGCGCCAACCACTGCCGCAAGCCTGCGCCGACCGCGGCATAGGTGAAGTTGCTCGCAAAACCGTAGGCGGCGGCGATGGGCAGCACCCAGGCCAGGCGCGCCGTCATCTGGCCCTCGACGGCGATCCAGGTGCCGGCGATCGTCAGCGCATTGATCCACGCCTTGCCGTTGACGAACTGCAAGGCCACGCCGCGTGTGAAGCCGATGTCGAGCGCGCTGCGCGATGACGCCCCATCGATGGAGGCCCGTGCGCGCTGCGCCAGCTTCCACGCCAGCCACAGCATGTAGACCGCGCCGGCAACACGGATCGCCGTGCCGAGAGCGGGCACGGTCGTCACCAGCGTGCCCAACCCGGCCGCGCAAAGCAGCAGCAGCAGGCACCAGCCGAAGGGCACGGCGAAGACGAAGCGCATCGCATGGGCCAAGCCGTGGTTGGCCGCCATCGCTGCCGAGAGCGTGGTGTTCGGCCCGGGCGTGAACGCCATCGCCGTGGTGTAGGCGAGCAGGGCGGCAAGTTCGGTCGGTGGCATGGATCAAGTCTAGGCGTGCACAGCAGTACATCGTCAGTACACTTTGGGCGAGACTGACTTGTTCTGTACTGCTTTTGATGGCGACACACCCACCCCTTCCTGTGTTCGAGCGCGGCGCGCTGGCTTCGCTGCCGGAGCAGCTTGCACGGTGGCTGGCGGCGCAGATTCATGCACACACGCTGGCCGCGGGGGCGCGGCTGCCGTCGGTGCGCGAGGCGGCGCGCCGGCATGGGCTCTCGCCGTCCACGGTCGTAGCCGCGTACGACCAATTGCAGGCGCTGGGGCTGGTCGAAGCCCGCGCGCAGCGCGGCTACTTTGTGCGCGAGTCCGACAAACGCAGCGCCAGATCGTTGGCGGCGCCGGCCGTGCAGCGCGCGCCGCCGCGGGATGCCGCCGCGATGGTGCGCAGCATGTTCGAGCACCATGGCGACAAGGCGGCGTCACCCGGCATCGGAACGCTGCCCGCCGACTGGCTCGATCTGCCGCTGCTGCACAGCGCGTTGCGCCGCGCCATCGCCGACGACGCCAGCGAAGCCAGCAGCCTGCGTTACGGCAACCCGTCAGGTGACTTGAGGCTGCGCAACACGCTGACACACCGCCTGGCCGATCTCGGAATTGCGAGCAGTGCCGCGCAGATTGTCACCACGGCCGGCGCGACGGCGGCGCTCGACCTCGTGGCGCAGTTGCTGCTCGCGCCCGGCGACAGCGTGCTCGTCGATGAGCCGGGATGGCCGGTCGAGTTTGCGCGGATGGCGCTGATGGGCGTGGCCTGCATCCCTGTGCCCCGCGCGCACGACGGCCCCGACCGCGCCGCGATGCGCCGCATACTGGAGAGCGCGCCGGCGGGCCACAAGCCGCGCGCCTACGTCACGGTCTCGGTGCTGCACAACCCGACCGGCAGCTCGATCACGCTGGCCGCCGCGCACGAGGTGTTGAAGATCGCCGAAGCGCATGACCTGACGATCGTCGAGGACGACAGTTATGCCTGGCTGGCGAGCAAGGAAGCGCCGCGACTGTGCGCGCTCGACCAGTTGCAGCGCACGGTCTATGTCTGCGGCTTTGCCAAGATCCTCACGCCGGCCTGGCGCGTCGGCTTTCTGGCCGCATCGCCAGCGCTGGTCGAGCGCGTGATCGATCGCAAGCTGCTGACCACGCTCGGCGCGCCGGGTCTGGCCGAGCGTGCGCTGGCGATCGCGCTCGAACAAGGCGCGCTGCGCCGCCATGCCGAGCGCATCACGCAGCGCCTGGCGGCGGCGCGCACGCGCACCGTGCGTCTGGCGCACGAGGCGGGCTTCCGCTTCGCCACGCCGCCGCAGGGCCTTTTCGGCTGGGTCGATACCGGCGTCGATGCCGAGCGTCTGGCCGCCCACCTGCATGCCGACGGCTGGCTGCTGACGCCGGGCAGCCTTTTCCATGTGACGCCGCAGCGCTCGACGCTGATGCGCATCAACTTCGCCGTGGCTCAAGAGGCGCGTCTGTGGCGCGTGCTGCGCGAGGCCCGCGACAAGATTGGCAAGCCGCCGCGGGGGGCTGCCGGCGACAACCCGTCTTTACCCACCCCTAGTTCTGTGGGGGGTCTGGCAAGTCGCAACCGCGCGTAACATAAGGGTACAAATTCGCCCTTGCACTTGTCCATAGCTGTCGTCGTGACCTTCGAATCCACCCTGCCGCTCGGTGAGCCTGAGCTGATGCGAGTCAGCGCCTTCGAGCGCTACCTCGACGAGTTGCGGCGCGAAAGCGGCGATGCGTCGCTGACGCGACTGTCGTCGCTCAATCCGTCGCTGATGCAGGACCTGCTGCGCTTCGAGCAGGATGGACGGCGGACTGAAGTGCTCGAAGTCATCGCCGCCTGTGTGCGCCATGCGCGCCCGCTGGCGATCTATCTGCAATGCGGTTTGCGCGTGGTGCCGCTGACGCTGTTTCCGAACGAGCGCCTCGTGCATTGCCCGCTGCACATGCACGAGTTCCTGGCGCAGCGCCTGTCGGACATGACGGTGCTGCGCGTC
>JANOEG010000072.1:0-10452 GCA_031413095.1 Burkholderiales bacterium
GCCTGTCCGAGACCAGCCCATCGGCGACCTGCAACCCGGTCGACAGCACCGCCTACAGCGGCAACATCGGCCTGCCGATGCCCGGCACCGAGCTGGCGCTGCTCGACGACGATGGCAATCAGGTGCCGATGGGCGCGCCAGGCGAGATCGCGATCCGCGGCGCGCAGGTCATGGCCGGCTACTGGCAGCGCCCCGATGAAACCGCGAAGGTGATGACCGCCAACGGCTTCTTTCGCACCGGCGACATCGGCACCGTTGACGAGCGCGGCTATTTCAAAATCGTCGATCGCAAGAAAGACATGATCCTGGTCAGCGGCTTCAACGTCTATCCGAACGAGGTCGAAGACGTGATCACGCAGATGCCCGGCGTGCTCGAATGCGCCGCAGTTGGCGTGCCCGACGAGAAGGCCGGTGAAGCCGTGAAGGTGGTGATCGTCAAGAAGGACGACAAGGTCACAGCCGCCGACGTGAAAGCGTATTGCGAGGCCAACCTCACCGGCTACAAGCGGCCGCGCATCATCGAGTTTCGCGCCGACTTGCCGAAGAGCCCCGTCGGCAAAGTCCTGCGCCGCGAACTGAGGGACGCGCCGAAGTGATCGGCCCACCCCCGAAGCGGCTTCGCCGCTCCCCCTCAAGGGGGCGCCGCCAGCGGCCCGGCGGAGCCGGATCCGCGGCGTCCGCTGAGAAGACGCTTGTTCGCTTGTTGCGCTGAATGACCTCTCGCGTTGCCATCGTCAGCGCGATGTGCGAAGAGCTGCACGCGCTGCATGAGGATTTTCAGAACGCCAGCGTGAAGCGCGTGGCGGGCCGCGACTTTCACGTCGGCACGCTGCACGGCCAGGCCGCGGTGCTCGTGCTGTCGGGCATCGGCAAAGTGGCGGCGGCAACCACCACCGCGCTGCTGCTCGATCGCTTCGAAGTCGATGCAGTGCTTTTCACTGGCGTCGCGGGTGGGTTGGGTGAGGGCGTGAAGGTCGGCGATGTGGTGATTGGCGATGCGCTCCTGCAGCACGACCTCGACGCGTCGCCGATCTTTCCGCGCTGGGAGGTGCCGCTCACGGGCGTCTCGCGCTTCGCCGCCGATGCTGGGTGGAGCGACACCTTGGCGCGTGCAGCGCAGTCCTGCGGCCACGCGATTCACCGCGGGCTGATCGTCAGCGGCGATCGCTTTGTGTCCACCTCGGCCGAGAGCGCCGCCTTGCGCGCGGCCTTACCCGATGCGTTGGCCGTCGAGATGGAAGGCGCGGCCGTGGCGCAGGTGTGTCATGACTTCGAGCGGCCGTTCGCCATCATGCGCACCATCTCCGACCGCGCCGACGACAGTGCGCCTGGTGACTTCTCGCGCTTCGTCGCTGACGTCGCCAGCGGCATGACGCGCCGTATCGTGCGCGCGGCGCTGACCGAAAGGCTTGCATAGTGCCGCCGCGCCTGTTCGTCAGCGAGCCACTGCACGCCAACACCACGCTCGCACTGCCCGAGGCCGCGGCGCGCCACGCCCAGGTGCTGCGCTTGCAGCCCGGCAGCGACGTCACGCTGTTCGACGGCAGCGGCGGCGAGTGGACGGCGCGCATCGACGCAATGGGCAAACGCGAAGTCACGACCACGCCGCTGCTGCACTTGGCGATCGAGCGCGAACTGCCTTGCCGCGTCACGCTGGCGTTGGCCATGCCCAGCGGCGAGCGCATGGATTTCGTCGTCGAGAAAGCCACCGAGCTCGGCGCCGCCCGCATCGTGCCGCTGACTTCCGAACGCTCGGTGCTGCGCCTGTCGGGCGATCGTGCCGAGAAGCGCCGCGCGCATTGGCAAGCGATCGCCGTCGCGGCCTGTGAGCAATGCGGGCGCAACCGCGTGCCCGAAGTGTGTCCGCCGCAGCCGTTGGCGGCGTGGCTCGGCACGCTCGCTTGCGTCGAACCGCGCGCCGCGAATGAGCAGCGCTGGTTGCTCGGCTGGCGTGATGCGCAGCCGTGGTCTGCGGCGAGCGCAGCGTCGGTCATCACGCTCAGCGGCCCCGAAGGCGGCTTCACGGCCGACGAAGAAGCGCTGTCGCTTGCGCACGGCTTCGTTGCGGTCGCGCTCGGCGCGCGTGTGCTGCGCGCCGACACGGCGCCGCTGGCGGCCATGGCCGCGCTGTCGCTGCACACCGTCACACGCTGAAAAGCCGAGCGCGTTATCCTCGGCAGCAGTCAGCTTTCGAGGAGTTCGTCGATGAAAGTTCTTTGCCTTAGCCTTTGCCTGGTCGCCACCATCGCTACGATGGCGCCGGCGGTTGCCGAGAGCCTCGCATCGTCGGCGTCGACCACCGCATCGTCGGCCGGCAGCAGCGCGTCGAACTCGCTCGAAGCGTCGAGCGGCAGTTCCTCCAAAGGCACGACGGCAGCAGCCGGTGACTACCGCATCGAGGCCGTCACCGTGGCCGCCGACCGACCGGGCATGGTGCGGCTGGCGCTGCAGCCCACGTCGGATGACCGACAGCCCTTCGTGCTGGTGTTGCCGCAACGCACCGTCGAACAGCAAGGCCTGGCGCGAGGCGGCACGGTGAGCGTGCGCGAGCGTGCGTATGGCTACGAGTTCGCGCGCGCCGACACGCTTCAGGCGTTCTTCCTCGTGCTGGCCGATGCGTGGCAGCACGAGCTCGACGCACGCCCGCTCTGATCCGGGCCGGCCTCGCCCTGTTGCTGTCCGCCAGCGCCGCGGCAGCGCACGCCGGTGCAGCCTCGGGTCGCTTCTGCGATCAGCCCTCGCGGCTGTCGGCGACGCAGCAGGACCGCTTGCTGAGCTTCGCAGCCATCGCCAAGCGTGAGCTCGAATCCTCTGGCCACCGCGTGGCCATCGTCGCCCGCTCAGGGCTGAACTTGGCGCGCTTTGGCATCCGTTACTCGCATGCCGGCCTCAGCCTCGCGGCCAACCCGAATGGGCGGTGGTCGGTGCGCCAGCTTTACTACGCCTGCGACGAGGGGCAGCCGCGCCTGTATGACCAGGGCCTGCCCGGCTTTCTGTTCGGCACTGACGACCCGTCGCTCGGCTACCTGTCGATCGTCCTGCTGCCGGCGCCCGCAGCGGCCCCACTCGAACAGGCCGCGCTCGACACGCCGCGCGCGTTGGCGCTGCTCGGCGGTGGCTACAGCGCCAACGCGCACGCGTTTTCGACGCGCTACCAGAACTGCAACCAGTGGCTGGCCGAGCTGCTGGCCGGCGCGTGGGGCGCGGGTGACGGCGGCCGAGAGTCCGCGCAAAGCTGGCTGGCGGCGCAGGGCTATGCGCCGCAGCCCGTGGAGGTGAACTCGCGCGCGCTGATGTTCGCTGCCGGCTTCGTGCCGTGGCTGCGCACCGACGATCACCCGAGCGACGATCTGCACGCGATGCGCTTTCGCACCAGCCTGCCGGCGTCGATCGAGGCCTTCGTGCGCGCGCGCGAGGCCGGCGCCGAACGCATCGAACTTTGCCACGACAGCCAGCGCGTGGTGATCCGCCGCGGCTGGACGCCGATCGCCGACGGCTGCGTGCCGGCCGAAGGCGACCGCGTCGTCGCGCTCGACGGAGGCGCTACCGCTTCGGCTCGGACGGACTAAGCTGATCGACCTTCTTCTGCGCCTCTTGCACGTCGCGCGTCAGTTCGGCCAGATAGCGTGAACGCTCGTCGGCCGACCACTCGGCGTCGGAAAACGACGTCGGCGCATGCTTGCCGCTGACATGGACGGCGCCGTTCAAACGCGGCATCAGCGCGCGGTCGGGGTAGCCTTCTTCACGCAAACGAAAGGCGACCACATCGCGCAGCGTCAGCGGCATCGTGGGTGGCGCATCGCGCAGCAGCTTGCCGAACAGCGACAGGCGGAACTCGGTGTCACCGCGGCCGACCTCGTCGTTGAAGGTGAGCAGCGCAAAGGGCTGGCCGCTGGCGTCGTCGATGCGGCCGGTGACGACATAGCGCCCGGGCTCGCGCACGGCGGCGCCAAGGTAGAAGTTCAGCGAGCCGCCTTCGACCACATCGCGCACACGACCATTCCACGCTGCCGGCGCTTCGGGCGTGACGTAGATGTCGAAGTAGGTGAAGCCGCGCTCACCGCGCCCCTCGAGGAACACTTCGAGGCGGATCTGCCCGGCCAGCTTGGCAAAACCCTGCGCCGACGGCCGCAGCGTCGCCGTGAGTTCACGGTCGCCGGCTTCGCGGTCGCCGTTCGTGCCCTCGTCGTTGAAGCCCACCGGCAACACCGGGTACTGCGACGCGACCGTCGGTGCCGTGACCTCGCGCGCTGCCGCATTCAACACGCGCAGCGGCAGCGCCTGGCCTTGGTCATCGAGCAGCGCGACAGTGAAGCGCACGCTCTCGTCGCCCTGCACGAAGACACGCTCCTGCGTCGCGCGCAGGCGCACGCCCTCAGCCGCTGTGCCGGATTTGGATTGGGGTTCGCGCAGCGGATGGTCTTCGACCACCGGGTCGTTGGGAAACATCTGGTCTGACTGCTCTTCGGCCGGGCGCGAGGTGTGCGGGTAGCGCGTGTGCTCGCTATAGGTCTGCAGCGCCTCTTGCGCGCGCTCGAGCCGCTGCTGCCAAAGCGCGAGCTGCGCCTCGCGCGTTTGCTGGCCCACGGCGCTGTAGGGTGCAGCGCGAGCCGTTGCCCCCGCGGCGACGGTGCGCGCTGGCTGCGCCACGACAGGCTCGTCGCTCCTCGCGTCGGCCTGCCAAGCCACCACCCACCAACCGAACAACCCGCCCATCACCGCCGCGGCCGGCGCGCCCCAACGCAGCCACCGCCAGCGGCGTTCATGCAGGAAGACCTCAGCGCGCATCGTTCGAAGCCCAGCGAACGCCGCGGATCCGGCTTTGCCGGGCCGCTGGCGTTGCCCCCTTGAGGGGGTGCGGCGTCAGCCGCTCCGGGGGTGGTTGATCAACGGGCATTCGCTTCCATGTCGGCGCGCACCTTGCCGACGATGCCGGCCCAACTGCCCTGGTTGTAGTGGTTGACGTTTTCGCCGTCGTCGCGGAACTTCACCGAGTGGTTGGCCCACTTGGCGCGGCCGCCCTGGTTGGCGCCGCTGCCGAGCGTGAGGTCGTTGCAGAACCAGTCCGACGGGTTGCAGTACGACGAGCCCGAGCTGCCCGAGACGCCGCCGGCCGAGTGATACGACACCACCTCGTCGTCCTGGCCCGGCAGCAGGAAGGAGTACAGCGTGCCCTTGGCGCCCGCGAACATGTAGAAGATGCTGCCGCGCGTGTTGTTGTGGTTGTAGAGCGCGCGCGCGGTGCTGGTCTTCAGATCCGACACCAGCGGCTCGGACAGCGCCCATTCGCCGGCGTTGGCGAGCTCACTGCCGCCGCCCGCGCCCCCTGCCACGTTGACCCACTTGATGTTCCAGCCGGTCTGCGTCGTGCCATCGCTGTTGCTGCACTGGCCCTGCGCGTTGGGCGTCGGGTTCTTCCTGGCGCGTTGCGAGCCGCCGAAGAAGTCGAGCGCGTAGCCGATCTGCAGATTGCCCGCGCTATGCGCAGCAACGTAGCACCAGTTGGGCCCGGTGCAATAGCAGTCGAGCGCGTCGCGGATCAAGTGGTTCTGATCGGCGACGCGGTTGTAGCCATCCCAGTTGGCCGACTTCTTGTTGACCCCAGCGGCAACCGTGCCGGAACCGAAGTAGGTGAAGTCGTTGTGGTTGCCGAGTTGGCCGCCACCGGTGCGGCCGTTGATCCACACCGAATAGTTGGTGGCGTGCACGCCGACCGCGGCCAGAACGCCGATCAGCAGCGTGCCGCCCAATACCGCCTTGATGCCGAGCCTCATGAGCTTGTCTCCTGGGTCGTTGAAGGGCGAAATGAGTTTAGAAACCACTTGTAGGCGCCGCCCGCGTGGTTACCCGCCCCGCCCTTGGCGGACGCGCCATCCGCCACCACAATCAGTTTCCCCTCACAAAAGACGGACAGGATTGCATCATGGGTCTTCTCGATTCAGTGCTCGGCGGCATGCTCGGCGGTGGTCAGCAGCAGCAACAGCAAGGCGGCGCGGGCGCGCTGATCAGCATCGTGGCCGGCATGCTCGCCAACCAGGGCCGTGGGGGAAGTGGCGCTGAGGCTGGCGGGTTGGGCGGCCTGGCCGGCCTGGCTGAGCAGTTCCAACGCAGCGGCATGGGCGACGTCATGAGCTCTTGGATCGGCAAGGGCGAGAACCTGCCGATCGGGCCGGACGCGCTGGGCAGCGTGCTCGGCGGCGACATCCTCGGCCAACTGACGCAGCGAACCGGCATGAACCAGGGCGACATCCTTGGCCAGCTGTCGCAGATGTTGCCGCAGATGGTGGACCGGGCCACCCCGGAAGGTCAGATTCCTGACGGCGGACTGGGCGACATTGGCGCCATCCTGGCGCGCTTCGGCGAGCCGCAGCGCTAGGCTTCGCGGCCGGACGCAAGCGTCACGGAGAAGATGGTGGCCGCGCCGAGCCGGCCACCATGTCAAAGCGGAACAGGCGGCATTCGATCGGCCCGTTCCACAGCGGCACGCGGCGGTTTTCTTTCAACCGCATCAGCGACGGCAGTTTCATCTCCGACGCCAACACCCAGGCGGTCCAGCCGGGGTAGTGGCGTTTCCAGTGCGAGGCGAGGCTGGCGAAGAACTCGGCCGGCGTGCCGCCGGCTTCGATCGCCTGACGGCCCGAGCCTTGGCCCTTGGCGTCGATGCGCTCCCCGTACGGGGGGTTGAGCACCATCGTGCCGGTGGGCATGGGCGGCATGCGTTGCAAGGCATCCGCCGTCTTGATTTCGATCGACCGCACCACGCCCGCACGTTCAGCGTTGCGCGTCGCGAAGTCGGTCATGCGAAAGCTGACGTCGCCGGCAAAGATCGGCACGGCGCTCGCATGCACGCGCGCACGCGCCGCCTCGCGCAGCTCGCGCCACGCGGCCTGGTGCGCGCGCCACGGCATCAGGCGCTCGAAGGCAAAGCGGCGGTTGCCGCCGGGCGCGATGCCGCAGGCGATCTGCGCGGCTTCGATGGCGATCGTGCCGGCGCCGCAGAACGGGTCGAACAGCGGGCCGTCTTCTTCTCTGCCCTGCCACCCCGCCGCCGCCAGCATCGCCGCAGCCAGCGTTTCTTTCAGCGGCGCTTCGCCTTTGAGCGCACCGGCGTCGCGCCAGCCGCGCTTGAACAGCGCCTCGCCCGAGGTGTCGGCGTAAACCGTGGCGTGCGTAGCCGTGAGGTGCAGCGACAGCGGCAGATCGGGCTGACGCGTGTCGACGCTCGGACGTTCGCCGGTGGCGTCGCGCAGCACATCGCAGACCGCGTCCTTGATCCGCAGCGTGGCGAAGTTCAGGCTTTGCAGCGGCGAGCGCTGCGCGGTGGTGTCGACGCGCAGCGTTTGCTGCGGCGTGATCCAGCGTTGCCAGTCGACCGTGCGCGCGAGTTCGTAGAGTTCGAGTTCGTTGCGGTACGGCCCGTGCGCCAGCGGCCACAACACACGCTGGGCGAGACGGCTTTCGAGATTAAGGCGCATCGCGGTCGCTTCATCGCCGCGCACAGTGACACCGCCGCGCTGCTCGGCCACCGCTGCTTCGGTGCCGAGCAGGCGTTTGCATTCATCGGCCAGCAACGCTTCGACGCCCTGCGCGCAAGGCAGGAAGAGACTGACCATCACAGCGCTCGTCGAAGGTTCGCGGGCGCAATCCTCAGCGCCTCACGGTACTTGGCCACGGTTCGCCGCGCGACCTGGATGCCTTGTTCGCCGAGCATTTCGGAGAGCTGGTTGTCCGACAGCGGCTTGTCGGCGCTCTCTTGTGAGACGAGTTGTTTGATCAACGCGCGCACGGCCGTTGACGACGCGTTGCCGCCGGCCTCGGTGGCCAGACCCGAGCCGAAAAAGTACTTCAGCTCGAAGGTGCCGAGCGGCGTCGCCATGTATTTGGCCGTCGTCACGCGCGAGATCGTGCTCTCGTGCAGGCCAAGCTCATCGGCAATCTCGCGCAGCACCAGCGGCCGCATCGCGATCTCGCCATGCGTGAAAAAGCCCTTCTGCCGCTCGACGATGGCCTGCGAGACGCGCGCGATCGTATCGAAGCGCTGCTGCACGTTCTTGACGAACCAGCGCGCCTCTTGCAGCCGTGCCGCGAGCGGCGAGCCGCTGTTGCCGCGCCCGCCCTTGATGGCTTGCGCATACAAGTCGTTGATGCGCAGCTTGGGCATCACGTCCGGGTTCAGGACGACGCGCCAGTTGCGGCCGGCCTTCTGCACGATCACATCGGGCACCACCGGCGCGCCTTCGGAGCGGCCGAAGGGCCGGCCCGGTTTGGGCTCGCATCGCACGATCAGCGCCTGCGCGGCTTTCAGCAGTTCATCGTCAGCGCCGGTGGCCGCCGCGAGCTTCTTGAAGTCGCGCCGCGCCAGCAGGTCGAGATGCCGCTTGCAGATGATGATCGCAACGGCCTGCGCTTCGCAGCGTTCGCACGCGCGCAGTTGCAGCGTCAGACATTCAGCCAGATCGCGCGCGCCGATGCCAACGGGCTCCAGGCTCTGCAACCAATTGAGCGCGACCTGCAGGCGCTCCTGCAACAACTCGCGTTGGTCTTCGTCGGCATCGTCCGCGATGATGCCGGCGGCAATGTCTTCGAGCGAGTCGGCGAGGTAGCCGTCTTCGTTCAGCGACTCGATCAGCACATGGATCGCCGCGCGCTCTTCGGGCGCCAGACGCATGCCGGCAAGCTGTCCGAGCAGGTGTTCGGCGAGTGTCGGCCCATGCGCATTGCGCTCCTGTGGCTCGAAGTCGTCGTCGCCGCTGCTCGCACTGCCGCTGCCGGTCAATGACGGCAATTCGCGCACGCCGTCGAAGTCATCGCCTTCGGTGCCGTTGGCCCAGTCTTCGCGCTCGGTGGTGCCGAACTCGGCCGCGTCGACCGGCGCTTGCGTGTCGTCGCGGCCCTCGTCGGAGGCCACGTACTCGTCGCGCTGCGGCGCGCTGTACTCGGGCTGCGGCGGCTCGTCGATCGTCGGCGTTTCCTCTTCGGCTTCGAGGAACGGGTTCTGTTCGAGCATCTGCTCGACTTCCTGGTGCAGCTCCAGGGTGGAAAGCTGCAAGAGCCGGATCGATTGTTGGAGCTGCGGCGTCAGCGCGAGATGCTGAGACAGCCGTACTTGTAGCGACGGCTTCATGATTGACGCGCCGCAGCGCCGGGCCGCTCCCAAGCGCAGGCGCGACCCCCACGGGGGGTCGGTTCACTAGCGGTGAACCGGGGGGCTGTCATCTACATTCGAAAGTGTTCGCCGAGATAGACCTTGCGAACGTCGGGATTGGCAACGATCTCTTCGGGCGTGCCTTCGGCGAGCACATTGCCTTCGCGGATGATGTAGGCGCGGTCGCAGATGCCGAGCGTTTCGCGTACGTTGTGGTCGGTGATCAGCACACCGATGCCGCGCGCCTTCAGAAAACCGATGATGCGCTGGATCTCGATGACAGCGATCGGATCGACACCGGCAAACGGCTCGTCGAGAAGAATGAAGCGCGGCTGCGTGGCCAGCGCGCGCGCGATCTCGACGCGCCGTCGCTCGCCGCCCGACAGCGCCGGCGCCGGGCTGGTGCGCAGCTTCTCGATCGACAGATCAGCGAGCAGGCCATTCAGCAATTTGTCGATCTGCGCCGTGGGCAGCGCGCGGCCATCGGCGCCTTGCTGCAGCTCGAGCACGGCGCGGATGTTCTCTTCGACCGTGAGCTTGCGAAAGATCGACGCTTCCTGCGGCAGGTACGACAGGCCCAGGCGCGAGCGCTGGTGGATCGGCTTGCCCTGCACGGGCGCACCGTCAATCGTGATCTCGCCGGCATCGGCGCGGACCAAGCCGACGACCATGTAAAAGGTCGTCGTCTTGCCAGCGCCGTTGGGGCCGAGCAACCCGACGACTTCACCCGCAGCCACGGCCAGATGCACATCCTTGACCACCGTGCGCGCGCCGTAGGTCTTCTTCAGGCCGTGCGCTTCAAGGCGGCTGGCACTCGTGCTGCCATGGCTGGGCAGCACAGAGACCGGCGCTTCAGCCGCAGACACGGGCACGGCGCTCATTTCGGCGCGGAGGCTGCAGCGTCGGACTTGTCCACCCGTGGCGCAAGGACGACCCTGATGCGCCCGTTGGCTGCAGCCGAAGCCGCACCGGCGGCGGCCGGCGGCGTGCCCTGCACGCTGAAGGTCTCGTTGCCGTTGTCGTAGGTGATCACGGCGCCGGTGATCTCATCCGCAGGCACGCCGCCGCGCAGGCGCCGCACCTGGGCGTTGCCGGCAAAACGCACCACATCGCCGCGGCTGTCGTACTCGATGCGCTCGGCCACGCCTTCGATCGTTTCATCGACGCCGTCGCGCTTTTGCTTGAAGCTGGCCGGCTTGCCACTGTGGCCCATCGCGGTGGCGCTGCGGTGACCGTCGGCGCGTTCACGCACCTCGACGCGCTCGGCACGGATCGCCATCGTGCCCTGCGAGACGACAACGTTGCCG
>JANOEG010000073.1:0-14804 GCA_031413095.1 Burkholderiales bacterium
TGCGCCTGCTTGGCCTTGCTCGCTTTGGCCTTGAAGCGGTCGATGAACTTTTGCAGGTGGGCGATGCGCTCCTGCTGCTTGCCGAAAGCCGCTTGTTGTTGGCTCATGCGCTCGGCGCGCATCTCTTCGAAGCCGGAGTAGTTGGCGCCGTAGCGCGTGACCGTGCCTTCATCGACGTGCAGCGTGACCTTGGTCACCGCGTCGAGGAACTCGCGGTCGTGGCTGATGATGACCAGCGTGCCGGCAAAGCGCAGCAGCCAGGCTTCGAGCCAGACCAGGGCGTCGAGGTCCAAGTGGTTCGTCGGCTCGTCGAGCAGCAGCAGGTCGGCCGGGCACATCAGCGCGCGCGCGAGTTGCAGCCGCATGCGCCAGCCGCCGGAAAAACTGTTCACCGGTGCGTCGAGCTGTTCGCTGCGAAAGCCCAGGCCTAGCAGCATCGCCTGCGCGCGCGAGCGGGCGTCGAAGCCGCCCGCCTCTTCGATCAGCAGGTGCGCATCGGCCATCGCGTGGCCGTCGTGCGCTTCTTCTGCCGTCGCCAGTGCGGCCATCGCTGCGGCCAGCGGCAGGTCGCCTTCGAGCACGTAGTCGGTGGCGCCTTCGTCGGTCTCAGGCATCTGCTGCGCCACTTCACCGAGGCGCCAGCGTGGCGGCATCTCGATGTCGCCAGCATCAGCATGCAGCCGGCCAGCCATCAATGCGAACAGGCTCGACTTGCCGGCGCCGTTGCGGCCGACGAGGCCGGCGTTTTCGCCGGGGTTGAGCGTGAAGGTCGCGCCTTGGAGCACGACTTTGATGCCGCGGCGCAGGGTGACGTTGCGGACGGTGATCATGCTGGGTGCCGGGCCGTCCCAAGGGCAGCATGCGCCCCCTTGGGGGGCCGTGAGCGATAGCGAGCTTGGGGGCAATTCATGCGAGTTGTTGCCGCGTGATCAGGACCACCTGATCGTCGGTGTCATGGGTGGGCAAGTATGCAAACTCCAGTGTTGCGAAAGCCGCCTCGAAATGCGCGGCCTCGTGACCGATCTCGAGCACGAGCACGGCGTGTTCGGTCATGTGTTGCGCGGCGCTGGCAAGCAGCGCGCGGATGAAATCCATGCCGTCGGCGCCACCAGCCAACGCGAGGTGGGGCTCGGCGCGGTACTCGGCGGGCAGAGCGGCCATCGACTCGCTGTTGACATACGGCGGGTTGCATAGGATCGCGTCGTAGCGCTTGTCAGCAACGGCGGCGAGGCCGTCGCCTTGCAGCAGCGTGATGCGCTCGCCCATGTCGTGCCGCTCGATGTTCAGACGCGCGACGGTCAGCGCATCGGGCGACAGATCTGCGGCATCGACATGCACGTCCGGCCACGCCATCGCGGCGAGCACGGCCAGGCTGCCGTTGCCGGTACACAGGTCGAGCACGCGCTGCGTTCGCTCTGGCAGCCAGGCGTCGAGCGTGCCGTCGGCAATCAGCTCAGCGATCAGCGAGCGCGGGATGATTGTGCGTTCATCGACGGTGAAGGGCACGCCTTGCAGCCAGGCTTCGCCTGTGAGGTAGGCCGCGGGCTTGCGCGTGGCGATGCGCGCATCGATCAGCGCTTCGATCGACGCTTGCTCGCGGGTGTTGAGTTCGCGCTGCGCCACGCTGTCGAGATCGTCGAGCGGCAGGCCGAGCTTCCACAGCGCCAGCCACACCGCCTCGTCGAATGCATTGCTCGTGCCATGCCCAAACGAAACGCCCGCCTGGGTGAGGCGGGCGCTTTGTTGCTCGATGCACTCAAGAAGCGTCACAGCAAGAGATTCTCCATCACGCGGCGGTAGATGTTCGAAAGTCGGTCGATGTCCACCGCTTCGACGCACTCGTCGATCTTGTGGATGCTGTGGTTGCGCGGGCCGAGTTCGATCACCTGCGGGCAGATCGTGGCGATGAAGCGGCCGTCGCTGGTGCCGCCTGTCGTGGAGAGCTGCGCTTGGACGCCGCACTCGGCTTCGATGGCGGCGCGCACGGCATTGGTGAGTGTGCCGGGTGTCGTCAGAAACGGCTGGCCGCCGAGCGTCCACACCAATGCGTATTCGAGGCCGTGGCGGTCGAGCAGTGCGGTCACACGCTGTTTGAGGCCATCCGCGGTGCTCTCGGTCGAAAAGCGGAAGTTGAAGTCAACCACCGCCTCGCCCGGAATCACGTTGCCGACGCCGGCGCCGGCATGGATGTTGGAGATCTGGAACGTCGTCGGCGGGAAGTGTGCGTTGCCCCGGTCCCACTCGGCGCTGGCGAGTTCTGCCAACGCCGGCGCCACCTGATGAATCGGGTTGCGCGCCAGTTGTGGGTAGGCGACGTGCCCTTGAATGCCCTTGACAGTGAGCTTGCCCGACAGCGTGCCGCGGCGGCCGTTCTTGACCGTGTCGCCGAGCACGTCAACCGAGGTCGGCTCGCCGACGATGCACATGTCGAGCTTCTCGCCGCGCGCTTTCAGCACCTCGACCAAACGCACCGTGCCATCGACGGCCGGGCCTTCTTCGTCGCTCGTGATCAGGAAGCCGATCGCGCCGGTGTGTTGCGGATGCGCCTGCACGAACGCTTCGACGGCGATCACCATCGCGGCAATCGAGCTCTTCATGTCGGCGGCGCCGCGTCCGTAGAGCAGGCCGTTGCGGTGCGTCGGCACGAACGGGTCGCTGTTCCACTTCGCGAGCGGGCCGGGGGGCACGACGTCGGTGTGGCCGGCGAAGGCCAGCGTCGGCCCGGGCCGCAGGCCGCGCCGCAACGCCCAAAGATTGGTGACGCGAAAGTGATCGGGGCCACTAGCGATGGTTTCGCAGGTGAAGCCCAGGGGCGCCAGGCGCTGCTTGATCAGATCCTGGCAGCCCGCATCATCGGGCGTCACCGAAGGCCGGGCGATCAGCGTCTCGGCCAGCCTCAAGGCCTGCCCGGTCATCGCACGGTCACACCAAGCGCCCGAAGTTCGTCGACAGCTTGACTTCGTCCGGCCGCACGTCGAGCATGATCTCGGAGAAGCTCGCCGGGTCAGGCTCCTCGACTTTGGGCGGCTGGCGCGAGGTTGGCGATTCCTGCTGATTGGCCAGACGCCACAGCAGGTTGCTCGGCGAGTCGGCGAAGGCCAAGCCCTCTTCCCGCGTGATCGCGCCTTCGTTGATCAGGCGCGCCAAGTCTTCCTCGAACGTCTGCGAGCCTTCGGAGAGCGACTTCTCCATCGCTTCCTTGACGCCGGGGATGTCGCCCTGCTCGATCAGCTCCGACACCAGCTTGCTGTTGATCATCACCTCGGCCGTGGGCCGGCGGCCGCCGGCGGAGGCGCGCACCAGACGCTGGCAGACGATCGCACGCAGTCCCGAAGCCAGGTCAGACAGCAGCGCGGGCCGCGCCTCGGGCGTGTAGAAACTCAGGATGCGGCCGAGTGCGTGGTAGCTGTTGTTGGCGTGCATGGTGGCCAGCACGAGGTGGCCCGACAGCGAGTACGAAATCGCGGCCGTCATCGTTTCGCGGTCGCGGATTTCGCCAATCAGGATGCAATCTGGCGCTTGGCGCAGCGCGTTCTTCAACGCGATCTGCAAGCTGTTGGTGTCGCGGCCGACCTCGCGCTGGTTGACCACGGACTTCTTGTTCGAGAACAGGAACTCGATCGGGTCTTCGATGGTGAGGATGTGGCCGGTCAGCAGCTGGTTGCGGTGTTCGAGCATTGACGCCAGCGTCGTGCTCTTGCCGGTGCCGGTGGCGCCAACCATCAGAATCAGGCCGCGCTTTTCCAGCACCAGCTGGCGCAGGATGGCCGGCACGCCCAGCGTGTCCATCGTCGGGATGTTGAAGGGGATGCAGCGGAACACCGCGGCGATCGAGCCGCGCTGGCGAAACGCCGACAGGCGGAAACTGCCGACCTTGGCGATGCCGACGCCGATGTTCAGCTCGCCGGTGTCGTCTAGCTCTTCCAACTGTTGCGGCGTCAGCAGCTCGGAAAGCAACTGCCGCGGCTGCGTGTGCGACAGCGGCTGATCCGACAACTGCAGGATGGCGCCGTTGATCTTGATCAGGATCGGCGTGTTGGCCGACAGATAAACGTCCGAAGCGTTTTTCTCCGACATCAGCCGGAGCACGCGCTCCATGTTTCCACCGCCGGCAACCCCGCCTGTACTCATTTCATAACCTCAAGAGCTCGTTGATGCTCGTCTTGGCGCGCGTCCCCGCGTCGACCTTCTTGACGATCACGGCACAGTACAACGAGTGGCTGCCGTCGGCGGCGGGCAAATTACCGGAAACGACCACCGAACCGGCCGGGATGCGGCCGTAGGTCACCTGGCCGGTGGCGCGGTCGTAGATCTTGGTGCTCTGGCCGATGTACACGCCCATCGAAATGACCGAGTTCTCCTCGACGATCACGCCCTCGACCACCTCCGAGCGCGCGCCGATGAAGCAGTTGTCTTCGATGATCGTCGGATTGGCCTGCACCGGCTCCAGCACGCCGCCGATGCCGACGCCGCCCGAAAGGTGCACGTTCTTGCCGATCTGCGCGCATGAGCCGACGGTGGCCCAGGTGTCGACCATCGCGCCCTCGTCGACATAAGCGCCGATGTTGACGTAGCTCGGCATCAGCACGACGTTCTTGGCGATGTAGCTGCCGCGCCGCGCCACCGCCGGCGGCACCACGCGCACGCCGGTGGCGCGCATCGCGGCGTCGTCCAGGTGCGCGAACTTGGTCTGCACCTTGTCGTAGAAACCGAGGTCACCGGCGCGCATGACCTTGTTGTCACTCAAGCGGAAAGACAGCAGCACGGCTTTCTTGACCCACTGGTTGACCGTCCACTGGCCGACACCCTGGCGCTCGGCGACGCGCAGGCGGCCGGCGTTGAGTTCGCGGATCACTTGCTCCACCGACGCGCGCAGCTCGGGTGCGTTCGTCGGGTCGAGCTTGGCGCGGTGTTCCCACGCAACGTCGATGGTGGCTTGAAGGTCTTGGAGGTTCATAGGAGGCTTCTCGTGTAGGAGGCGATGCGCTCGGCTGCTTCGACGCATTCATCGACGCCGGCAACCAGCGCCATGCGAATGCGACCCGATCCCGGATTGAAACCGTGTGCGTCCCGCGCAAGCAGGCTGCCAGGCAGGACGGCCACATTGTATTGAGCGAGCAAGCCGCGCGCGCGAAGGCGATGTCGTCGCATACGGCGCTCGCGCCGTCCTGGGGCGGCACGCCGGCCCAGAGGTAGAAACCGGCGTCGGGCAATGTCACGTCGAGCACGTCGGCCAGCAGAGGTGTGACGCGCGCAAACTTCTCGCGGTAGAGCGCACGGTTGGCAATGACGTGCGCCTCGTCGTTCCACGCCGCGATGCTCGCTGCCTGCACGACCAGACTCATCGCGCTGCCGTGGTAAGTGCGGTAGAGCAGGAACGTCTTCATCAGCGCGGCGTCGCCGGCCACGAAGCCGGAGCGCATGCCGGGCACGTTGCTGCGTTTGGACAGGCTGGTCAGCGCGATCAAGTTCTTGAAGTGGCCGCGGCCCAAGGCGGTGGCGGCTTGCAGCGCGCCGAGCGGCGGCTCGTCGCGAAAGTAGATCTCGCTGTAGCACTCGTCGCTGGCGATGACGAAGCCATGGCGGTCGCTCAGCTCGAACAGCGTGCGCCATTCTTCGAGTGGCATCACCGCCCCGGTCGGGTTGCCCGGTGAGCAGACGTAAAGCAGCTGCGTGCGCGCCCAAGTGGCGGCGTCGATCTGCGACCAATCGGCAGCAAAGTTTCGCCCGGGGTCGCTGTTGGCGAACGCAGGTTGCGCGCCGGCCAGCAACGCCGCGCCTTCGTAGATTTGATAGAACGGATTCGGGCAGACCACCGTCGCCTCGGGCTGCGACGCATCGACCACCGTCTGCGCCAGCGCGAACAGCGCTTCGCGCGAGCCATTGACCGGCAGCACCTGCGCGGCCGGGTCGAGCGTGACACCGTAGCGTCGCTGCACCCAGCCCGCGCAGGCCTCGCGCAGCTTCGGCTCGCCGGCGGTGGCCGGGTACGACGACAAGCCGCCGAGCGATGACCGGATCGCGTCTTCGATCAGCGCCGGTGTGGCGTGCTTGGGCTCGCCGATGCCCAGCGAGATCGGCCGGTGATCGCGCGATGGCGCCACCCCTGCCATAAGCTGACGCAGCTTTTCAAAGGGGTAGGGGTGCAGCCGTGCCAGAAACGGGTTCATGCAGTCGATCATAGGGCGGCACGCGGAGCAGAATGGGCAGCATGGCGGTTCTCCGATGCACCCCTTCAGCGCTGGCGTCGACGCCGTTGCTGGGCCTCGGCCGCGTGGCGTTGCTCGCAGGCCTCGCGGCGACGGCACAGGCGCAGCCGGGTTTCGCCTTCGACGACACGCGCACCGTGCTGCCGAAGACGGTGCTGCCATCGCACTACACGCTGTCCTTGCAACTCGATCCGCGGCGCGAGCAGTTTGCGGGGCGCGCAGTGATCGATGTGCAGGCGCGCCAGCGCGTGCCGTCGATCACGCTGCACGCGCGCGGCCTGAAGGCGAAGCAGGTGGAGCTGCAAAGCGGCTCGCAGCGCCGAGTGCTGCGCGTGGCGGTCGACGATCGCCGCGGCACTTGGCGCCTGACGCCCAGCGACGGCCGGCCGATCGCCGGCGGCAAGCACCGCCTGCTCGTGAGCTACAGCGGCCGCATCAACCGCAGCGGCGAAGGCCTTTACCGCGCCGACCATCGCGTGGAGTTCCAAGGCCAGCGCCGGCCGGCGACGATGCTGGCCACGCAGTTGCAGGCGGTCAATGCCCGCATGGTGTTTCCCGGCTGGGACGAGCCCGTGTTTCGTGCGGTGTTCGAGATCGATGTCACCGCGCCGAAAGGCTGGCAGGTGCTGTCGAACCAGCCGCTGGTGAAGCGCGAAGCCCTGCGCGGCGGCGTGCGCCATCGTTTCGCCGCCACGCCGTCGATGCCGAGCTATCTCGTTGCCGTGGCCGTTGGCAAGTTCGATGTGCTCGAAGGCACATCCGGCACGGTGCCGCTGCGCATCTTCACGGCACCGGGCAAACGCGATCTGGCAAAGAACGCGATGGCTGTGACGCAGCAGGTGCTGCCGTATTTCAGCAGCTACTTCGGCACGCCGTATGCGCTGCCCAAGCTCGACCAGCTCGCCGTGCCCGGCACGCGTGACGGCGCGATGGAAGACTGGGGCTTGATCTCTTATGTCGAAGATGCGCTGCTCTACGACCCGGCGCGCAGCAGTCCGCGGACCGAGCGCGGCGTTTTCGACACGGTTGCGCACGAGATTGCGCACCAGTGGTTCGGCAATCTCGTATCAGTGGCGTTGTGGGACGAGATCTGGCTGAACGAAGCGTTTGCCACGTGGATGGCGAGCAAGGCCACTGAGCGATTGCGGCCGGAATGGCAGTCGCAGCTTTCGGCGCGTGAGTGGCTAGACCGCACGATGGAGCGCGACGCCACCGCGGCAACGCGTGCGATCCGCTCCGGCACGGTTGACGAAGCGCGTGTCTTCGACGTCTTCGACAACATCACCTACACCAAGGGCGGTGCGGTCCTTTCGATGCTCGAGCAATGGATCGGTGAAGAAGCCATCCAGCGCGGCCTGGCTGCATACATGAGCGAGCGTCGCTTGCTGCCGGCCACGGCGGGCGACCTGTGGCGCCACATCGGGCGTGCGGCCGACAGGCCGGTGACAGATGTCGCTTCAAGCTGGACCGATCAACCCGGCTTTCCGCTGATCGATGCGAGCGCGGCCTGCGAGTCGGGCCGCACCGTCATCAGCTTGAAGCAGTCGCGTTTCACATCGTCGTCGGCCGGCGCGCCACCCGACGCGCTGTGGCGTGTGCCGGTCCGTGTGGCCCGCGGCGAGCAGCACGCCACCTGGCTGCTCGACACAGCGCAAGCTGTCTTTGAGTTGCCGGGTTGTGATGCCGCACCGATCGTCGTCAACGCCGGTGCCCGCGGGTTCTACCGCGTGCGCTACAGCGACGAGCTGCAACAGCGCCTGCTGCGCGGTTTTGCCGCGTTCCCGGCTGCCGATCGTGTGGCCCTGCTCGCCGACAGTTTCGCGCTGGCATTCGCGGGCCGGCGAACGCTGTCGCAGCACTTTGCTTGGCTGGCCCAAGTGCCGCAAGCCAGCGGCGCTGGCCGCGCACCATTGTTTGCCATGGCGGCGTCGCAACTGCGGCAACTCGATCGCGTGCTCCACGGCACGCCATCACAACAGCACCTGCGAACGGCAGCACGCGCAATGCTCGGAGCCGAGCTGGAGCGGCTCGGGTGGCAGGAGCAAGCGCAGGAAGACGTTGAGGTACGTCGCCTGCGCGGCGTGCTGATCAGCGTGTTGGCGCAGCTCGGCGATGTGGACGTAGTGGCGCGCGCGCGCATGCTGTGGGCCGCTGCGCTGTCGCCGGCCAACAAGGCGGGTAAAGCGGCGCTGCCCGGCTCGTTGCGCGGCCCGGTCATTGGCGCTGTGGCTCGCCACGCCAGCGCCGAAGAATCGCAAGCACTGTGGGCCGCGCTGCGCGGCGCCAACAGCGAGGAAGAACGCTGGCTGTACGTTCGCGCGCTGTCGGCTGATCCGAACCCGGCGCGCGCCAGGCAGTTGATGGAAGCGTCCACGGCCGGCTGGCTGCCGCCCAACGTGGCCACCGAGCTTCCCAGCGTCCTGGCGGGCGAGCCTGTGCATGCCGCGCTGGCTTATGAATTCGCCGCAGCGCATTGGCTGCAACTGGCCAAGCTGGCGGGCAGCGGCATCTTCGGCGCCCGCGCCTGGCTGCTGCCTGGCGCGGCTGACGGCTTCAGCGATCTCGCTGCCGCGCAGCGCTTGCGCCAAGACCAGCAACGGCTCGCCGGACCCACGGGCGCGGCTCCGGCCGAAACGGTGGCAGCGGCGATTGAAGTGCGTGCGGCGTTGCGTGCGCGTGAAGCCGAGCGCTTGGGCGCGTCGATCAAATCGTGGTCACCCGCGCGTTGAAAACGCTGCTCGGCGCAGCGCTTCTCGTGGCGCTTCTTTACGCCGCGCTGTTGGCGCTCGTGTGGTGGCAGCAGGAGCGCCTGATCTTCCTGCCCTCGAAGTTGGCTGCCGACCACCGTTTCGATTTTGGCGCCGACGTGCACGAAGCTTGGGTCGAGGTGCCGGGCGCTCGGCTGCATGCGTTGCACCTGCGGCAAGCGCAGCCGCGCGGCGTGATCTTCTTTCTGCACGGCAACGCCGGCAACCTGGACAGCTGGTTCGTCAACGCCGACTTCTACCGTCGCTTGAACCTCGATGTCTTCATGCTCGACTACCGCGGTTATGGCAAGAGCAGCGGTCGCATCGAGAGCCAGGCGCAACTCGAAAGTGACGTGCGGGCCGCGTGGTCAAGCATCGCGCCCCGCTACGCGGGCCTTCGCCGTGTATTTTTGGGCCGCTCGCTCGGCAGTGCGCTGGCCTCGGGCCTGGCTGCCGAGTTGCAGCCGGAACTGACTGTCCTCATCAGCCCCTACGAAAGCCTGGCCGCGCTGGCAGCCGAACATTACCGCTGGGTGCCGCAGGCGCTGCTTCGCTATCCGCTGCGCACCGATGCCGCTGTGGCACGAATCCAGTCACCTCTGCTGCTTGTCCACGGCGAACGAGACTCGCTGATCGAGCCGAAACATAGCGAGCGATTGTTGGTTCTTGCGCCGCACGGCGAGCGCGTGCTGATCCAAGGCGCGGGCCACAACGACTTGCAGCTGTTCCCGGCGTATCTGGAGGCGCTCGCCGCGCGGCTTCCTTGAACTCGAACCTACAGCGCGCCGCGGCAGGCGGGGGTGCCGCAGCGGCAGGCCACTTTGCCGTCATGGTGTGTTTCACCGTAGTCGACCGTCAACTCCTCACCGGCTTCGATGACGCGCAGCGCATAGAACTCGACACGGCCGTTGTCGATGCACAGCCGGGCGTTCGGCTCGCAGCTGTGGTTGGTGAAGCGCATCGGGTCGCTCGATTTGGTGAAGTCGATCGCGCGGCGCGGCGACAGCTCGACGATCATGATCCGCTCGTGCCGCGTCGCGCGGATGCGCGCCTCTTCGACGCTGATGGCCTCGCCGCGGATCTCGCCGATCTTGCGCCTGGCGGGAATCGGCTGCGCAGCAAAAACGCCGTGGCCGTCGATTGTGCTCAGGGCGACCGTGACGTCGAAGCGCTGGTAGGCCGGACGGCCGACCTCGATGCCGACGCTCACGCGGCAGGCTGCGGCAGATCGACACGCGGCAGCGGCTTCCAGCCCTTCGCGCGATGCTCGGCGGTGACGAAGGTGCGGATGCCGCCGCGCACGAACCAGTCGGCGTGGATGCGTGCGAAGCGCGGTTTCATCGCTGCGACCAGGTCGCTCAGGATCGTGTTGGTGACCTTCTCGTGGAATGCGCCTTCGTTGCGGAAGCTCCAGAAGTACTGCTTCAGGCTCTTGGTTTCGACGCATTGTGCATCGGCGATGTACTCGATCGTGAAATGCGCGAAGTCGGGCTGGCCGGTGAGCGGGCACAGGCAGGTGAACTCGGGCACATCGAAGCGGATCACGTAGTCGCGCTCGGGCGCCGGGTTGGGAAAAACGTCGAGCTGTTTGCTCGGCGCCGACGGCGGCGAGGCCGGCTTGGCACGCTGGGAGATCTTGAGTTTGGGCATCGCTGTTGCGCCTTGCGGCGACGAGGAACAGCGATGCTATCTCAGCCCAACCAGCCGAAGGCTTGCCGCAACCAGCCGCGCGAGCTCGGCTGCGCCACGGGTGCCAGCGCCGATGCCAGGTCGCTGAGCTTCGCCGGCGCCAGGCGCGGCGCTGGCGTGATGCGCACCGGCACCGGCGCAACGCGGCCTTCCGCATCCATCTTCGGAGCGCGCGTGGGCTCGGGCGTTTGCATCAGGGCGTCGGCCTGTGACGGCGTGGCCAGCTCGCGGCTGATCCACAGCGGGTCGAGCCAATCGAGGATTGCGCTCCACTGGTCGCGATCGGCCTGTGTGCGCGCCTGCGGCAGATCGAAGATCGTCAAGCCGCGTTCGATGCAGCGCACGTAGATCTTGGTGTCGCGCAGCACGCCGAGAAAGGGCAGGCCGATCTGGCGCGCCCATGCCTGCAGCGTTTCGTCGGCGCGCGTGCGGGTGTCGATGCGCATGCCCACCGCGGCCACGCGGCAGCGTCCGCTGACGATGCGCGGGTGGTGCTGCAGCTCGGCCCAGCATTGCGCGGCGGCGTCGCGGTCGAAGGCCGAGTCGCAGACCGGCATGACGATGGCGTCGGCGCACATCACGGCGCGGATCAGCTCGTGGCCTTGCAGGCCGGCGGGCGTGTCGAGCACGACATGCGTGACATTGCTCGGCGGGCGCAGGATCTTGTTGGAGTCGACCACCCAGCTGACGATCGGCGCTTTGGCGGCCAGCGGCTCGGTGCTGCGGCGGCGCAGCCAGACCAGGGTGGATTTCTGGCGGTCGGCGTCGCCCAGCATCACGGGCAGGCCGAGGCTGGCGCCGTGACCGGCGAGGTGGGTGGCCAGCGTGCTCTTGCCGCTTCCGCCCTTGGGGTTGACGACGGCGATGACAGGCATGGTGCGTTCGCAACTCGTGAGGGAGCTTTATTGTCAAGTGGCGTTACGCGGGTCGGGCGCGATGGATTGCACAACCTGGCCGAGAGAGTGAGCGCGCGATGGTTTCAACCCGTTTCGCGTGAGCACCGCACGAGGCAGCCGGCGAGGAGGCCGCTGCTATCATCAAACTTGATGCGCTCACTCGCCGGTGGCGCATTTTGCATTAAAAATCAAGTACTTAGCTCGGGTTCTCGATGCGCCTCACCTCGATCAAGCTGTCCGGATTCAAGTCCTTCGCTGAACCCACCACCTTCCAGTTGCCCGGCCAGTTGGTCGGCGTCGTCGGGCCTAACGGTTGCGGCAAGAGCAACATCATCGATGCCGTGCGTTGGGTGCTCGGCGAGTCCAAGGCCAGCGAGCTGCGCGGCGAATCGATGCAGGACGTGATCTTCAACGGCAGCGGCCAGCGCAAGCCAGCCAGCCGCGCCAGCGTTGAATTGATCTTCGACAACACGCTGGCGCGCGCCGGTGGGCAGTGGAACCAGTTCAGCGATATCGCCGTCAAGCGCGTGCTGACGCGCGACGGCACGTCGAGCTACTACATCAACAACCAGCCGGTGCGACGCCGCGATGTGCAGGATGTGTTCCTGGGCACCGGCCTCGGCCCACGCGCCTACGCGATCATCGGCCAGGGCACGATCAGCCGCATCATCGAGAGCAAGCCCGAAGAGCTGCGCATGTTCCTGGAAGAGGCGGCCGGTGTTTCCAAATACAAGGAGCGCCGCCGCGAAACCGAGAACCGGTTGAAGGACACGCGCGAAAACCTGGTGCGCGTCGAGGACATCCTGCGCGAGCTGAATGCCAACCTCGACAAGCTAGAGAAGCAGGCCGAGGTGGCGCAGACCTACCGCGCGCTGCAAGAGCAGGGCACCACCAGGCAGCATCAGTTGTGGTTCCTGAAGCACCGCGACGCGTCGAAGGAGCAGGAGCGCGTGAAGAAGGCGGTGGCCGAGGCCCACAACGCGCTCGAAGAAAAGATTGCGCAACTGCGGCATACCGAGAGCGAACTCGATACGGTGCGTCAGGCGCATTACGCGGCAGGCGATTCACTGCATGGTGCGCAAGGGTTGCTCGCGGAAGCCGCGCTCGAAGCCAGCCGGCTCGAAGAGCGCATCCGCTATGTGGTCGACAGCCGCGCCCGTGTCGAGCAGCGCATCGCCGAACTGGCCGCACAAGACACCAGCTGGCAGCAGCGCAGCGGCGAGGCCCAAGGCGAGATCGAGTCGATCGCGGCCAAGCTCGCCGGTGCCGACGACGAAGCGACAACGCTGGCGGCACAGGCCGAAGACCACGGCCAGCAAGTGCCGACGTTCGAAGAGGCCGTGCGCGCCGCGCAGGCCAAGAGCAACGAGCAGCGCAGCAAAGTGGCCGAGGTGCAGCAGCAGATTCAGGTGCTCGCTGCCGACAGCCGCAACATCGAAGAACAGTCGCGGCAGTTGAACAGCCGCCGTGACAAGCTCGCCGGCGAGCGCCAGGGCCTGTCGGCGCCGGACACGGCGCGCATGACCGAGCTGACGGGCAAGAGCAGCGTCGCCGCGCTGGCGCAGACCGAGAGCGAAGGCCGGCTGCAAGCACTGACCGACGAAGTGCCGGCGCTCGACGAGCAACGCCGCGACCTGCAGGACCAATCGAACCGGCAATCGGGCAAGTTGGCCGAACTCTCGGCCAGACTCGATGCGCTGAAAGCGATGCAGGCCAAGGTACAGACCGAGGGCAAGCTGAAGCCCTGGCTGGCGCAGCACGGCCTCGAATCATTGCAAGGCCTGTGGACGCAGATCCACATCGAGTCCGGCTGGGAAACAGCGCTCGAAGCGGCTCTGCGCGAGAAGTTGAATGCGCTCGAAGTCGGCCGCATCGACACGGTGCGCGCCTTTGCCAGCGACGCACCGCCGTCGAAGCTCGCCTTCTACACACGGCCCGCCGCCGCGCTGCCGAGCACGCACAACACGCTGCCGCGCTTATCCGAGCTGCTGCGCCTCGGTGACGCTGGCTTGAAGGCGCTGCTCGGCGATTGGCTCGAAGGCGTGTACACCGCGCCGAGCTTCGATGAGGCGCTGGCCAACCGCGCCAAGCTGACGCATGGCGAAGTGATCATGACGCGCGAGGGCCATGCGGTGACGCAGTTCGCCGTCAGCTTCTACGCCCCCGACGACGAGCGTGCCGGCCTGCTGGCGCGGGCGCAGGAAATCGAGAATCTCGAACGCCAGCAGCGTGCGCAGAGCCTGATCGCCGAAGAGGCGCGTGCAGCGCTGGTGCGCTGCGAAGCCGCCTACACCGAAGCGTCGCTCAAACTGGCCAGCGTGCGCCGTGACGCTGCCGAAGCGCAGACACGCGCCCATCATTTCCAGGTCGAGCTGCTGCGCCTGACGCAACTGGCCGACGCGGCCAGCGCGCGCAGCACGCAACTGGATGAAGAACTCGCCGAGATCGATGCGCAACTCGAAGCGCTGGCCGAGCGCCGCGCCACGGGCGAAGCCCGGTTCGAAGAGCTCGACATGCAACTGGCGACGACGCAGGAGCGCCACGCCGAACTCGAAGAGGCGGTGATCCAGGCCGATCGACAGTTGGCCGAAGCGCGCGAGCAGGGCCGCGCGCTGGCGCTGCGCGCACAAGAGGCGCAGTTCCAGTCGCGCACGCTGGTGACGCGCCGGGAGGAGCTGCAACGTTCGATCGAAACCGCGGCGCAGCAGGTGGCGGCCAATGTGCAGGCCGTGGGGCAGCTGCGAGAAGAACTCGGCACGCTCGACGATGCCGCGGCGCAGGCTGGCTTGCAAACCGCGCTGGCGCTGAAGTTGCAACGCGAGTCGGCTCTGGCGGCGCAGCGCAGCCAGTACGACGACCTCTCGGCCAAGTTGAAAGGCTTCGACGAGCAGCGCATGGGCATCGAGCGCAGCCTCGATCCGCTGCGCGAAAAGATCACCAAGCTGCAGCTTGAAGAGCAGGCCGCGTCGCTCGGCGGCGCGCAGTACCTGGAACAGCTCACCGCCGCGAACGTCGATCTCGACGTCGTTGCCAAAGGCATCGAAGATGGGAGCGTGAAACTACAAGGCCTGCAAAGCGAAATCGACCGCCTGCACCGCGAGGTCGAAGCGCTCGGTGCCGTGAACCTCGCCGCGCTCGAAGAGCTGACGACATCGCGCGAGCGCAAGACCTTCCTCGATGCGCAGGACGCCGATTTGCGTGAAGCGATGACGATGCTCGAAGCGGCGATCAAGACCATCGACAGCGAAACCCGCGAGTTGCTG
>JANOEG010000074.1:0-2135 GCA_031413095.1 Burkholderiales bacterium
ATCGCCGCTGCCACCGCCGCCGCCGCAGGCGACCAGCAAGGCCGCGGACATCGCGACGAAGAGGGCGCGCAGGCGTTCGCCGCGCAGGGATGTCAGTTCAATGGTCTTCATGCGGGCGAAGTCTATTGGGTGTGAGCAGAAATGACGTGACTGGCGGTGACCGCGAGGGCCACGAGCGACAAACAGTGCACACTCGGCTGGCATAAACTCTGTCTGCGCGGGTGTAGTTCAATGGCAGAACGGCAGCTTCCCAAGCTTCATACAGGGGTTCGATTCCCCTCACCCGCTCCAAACAACATCCTCCTGCTGTCGGTGCCCCCACGGACCACCGATGAGCCGCCATGAGCCCTGCCAGCACCAAACCCTCTGCCACGATGCTCGCCGTGGGCCTCGATGTCCCGGGCGCCACCTGCTGCACCACGCTCGATGAGGCGGCGACGCGCCTGCGCGAGATCGCGTTCGAATCGATGCTGGCCGCTGTGCCGGCGGCCGACCTGCTGGCCTGGCCCGCGCTGTCGCATGCCGTGCTCGAGACGGCGGTGGTGGCCGTCTTGCCAACGGCGCCTGACGTGATGACCCAACACCAGCTGCTGGAGCGTGGCATTCAAGACATCGTCGTGCCCGGCGACGCGCCGGCCGACGCGCTGCGCCGCCGCTTGGAAATCGCGCTGCAGCGCAAGGCGCTCGACCGCATCGCGCGCAAGGCATTCGCCACCGATCTGGCCACGGGCCTGCCCAACCATACGCAACTGCTCGAGCACATGACGCACCTGGTGGCGCTGCGTGAGCGCGAGCCGGCGCCGATGGCGGTGATTGCGCTGCGCGTCGAAGGTCTGGCTGCCGCACGTGAGACTCTCGGCCTCGAGTCGTCCAACGTGTTGCGGCGCAAGGTCGCGGTGCGCCTGCGCGCGTCCTTGCGCGCAAGCGACGTCGTAGCCTCGATCGGCAACGATGCGTTCGTCGTGCTGCTGGCCTGGATCGACGCGCCGAGCGACGGCCAGCGCGTCGCCAAGAAGCTCGTCGATGCGCTGCACCAGCCGTTTTCGGTGGCCGGCAACGATCTCGCGGTGAAGATCCACGCCGGTCTGTCGCTCTATCCCGAGCATGGCAAGACAGCCGATGCGCTGCTGCGGCGCTCGGTGGGGCAGGCGGCGAGTCTGGTGTCGATGGGTGGCGAGGGACTGGGCACAGCAATCGATCGCGGCAACACCCCGGCCGCGAACGACAGCCCCTGACAACGCGGCGTTGCGAGGCCCGCTGCGATAATCGCAGCCCATGAAAGCCTCCGAAATCCGTTCCACGTTCCTGTCGTACTTCGAGAGCAAAGGCCACGCCGTCGTTGCCTCCTCGCCGGTCGTGCCCGGCGACGATCCGACGCTGTTGTTCACCAACGCCGGCATGAACCAGTTCAAGGACGTGTTCCTTGGCTTCGACAAGCGCAGCTACTCGCGGGCGGCCACCGCGCAGAAGTGCATCCGCGCCGGCGGCAAGCACAACGATCTGGAGAACGTAGGCTACACCGCGCGCCACCTCACGTTCTTCGAGATGCTGGGCAACTTCAGCTTCGGCGACTACTTCAAGCACGACGCGATCCAGTACGCGTGGGAGCTGCTGACCGTCCACTTCAAGCTGCCGAAAGAAAAACTCTGGGCGACGGTCTATGCCGAAGACGACGAGGCCTACGACATCTGGTTGAAGGTGATCGGCCTGCCGGCCGAGCGCATCGTGCGCATCGGCGACAACAAGGGCGCCCGCTACATGTCCGACAACTTCTGGATGATGGGCGACACCGGGCCGTGCGGTCCGTGCAGCGAAATCTTCTACGACCACGGTCCGGCGGTGGAAGGCGGCCCGCCGGGTTCGCCCGAGCAGGACGGCGACCGCTACGTCGAGATCTGGAACAACGTCTTCATGCAGTTCAACCGCACCGAAGACGGTGTGATGCACAAGCTGCCGAAGCCGAGTGTGGATACAGGCATGGGACTGGAGCGCCTCTCCACCGTGCTGCAGGGTGTGCACACGGTGTTCCAGATCGACCTGTTTTTGCGCCTGCTCGATGCGGCGAAGAAGGCGGTCGATGCCGCCGGCGGCGGTGACTGCGATCGTGAATCGCCGTCGCTGAAGGTGATCGCCGA
>JANOEG010000075.1:0-9374 GCA_031413095.1 Burkholderiales bacterium
CATCGCCCCATAGGCCATCAGGTAGCCGCTAACGTAGTCGATCACAGAGACGGGCAGTAATTTCGGTTTGTCGCCGCCTTGCGCGTACGCTATGCCGCTCACGGTCTGGACGATGCTGTCGAAGCCGCGGCGGTCTTTCCACGGGCCTTCGGTGCCCCAGGCGCTGAGCGTGACGTAGACGATGCCCGGACGCAGCTTCGCCGCCTCTTCCGGCGAGAAACCGCGAGCGGCGAGCGTTCCGGGACGAAAGGATTGCGAAAAAACGTCCTTCTCCTTGACGATGGTCGAGACGATGGTGTCGATGAACGGCATCGTCTTGCCGCAATCGTTCAAGAAGCCCGCGGCCTTGTCCTCGGCCGATCCTTCGCACGGATACGGCTCGCCGCGGAAGTTCGGGTTGCGCTTCATCACGTGCCGGCGGTCTTGCACGTACTCGGTCATCATGTACGGGCCCGTGCCCACCGGCCATTGGTTGAGCGACAGGCTGTTCTCCGACATGCCCTGCTGCGCATAGAAGGCGTCGGCCTCCCACGGCAGCGGTGATGTGAACGTCAGCGCCAGCCAGTACTTCCACTGCGGGTACTTGCCCTTGATGCGGATGCGAAGGGTGTACTTGTCGATCGCCTTCACCCCGTCGAGCGGCCATTTCCTGAAATCGAGAAACGGCTTGTCGCGCGCGTCTTCGGGCAAGCCGGCGAGCTGCTTCTTGTTCTCTTCGGCGATCAGCTTGCGGTAGTCCTTCAGGCCGATCACGTACTCGGAGAAGATGCCGTAGATCGGCGTCTCGATGCGCGGCGTGGCGTGGCGTGGCGCTTGAAGGCGTACTCGTAGTCGTCGGCTGTCAGCTCGCGCGTGCCTCGATGCTCGAAGTCCCACGGCGATCGCTTGTCACCGAGTTGCTCGCGCGTTAGCGCGTGGTAGCGATAGCCGCCCTGTTCATCCTTGGCTAGCGCCGGATGTGGAGCAAAACGGATGCCAGGCTTGATCTTGATGTCGTGCACGCTCTCAGCGATCTGATCGAGCGGCGCATCGTTGGGCAGGCGCTTGCCATTCTTGTCGAGGTAGTACGGCTGCACCACCTCTTGCGCCGCCTTCGGAATCAGCTCGTAGGGACGCTTCAGGTAGTGGTAGGCGTAGAGCGGCTCGTAGATCTGAAACGCATAGACCGTCTCGGGGTTGCTGTATGACGCCACCGGATCGAGATAGCGCGGCGAGCGCTCGTCGAAGGTGTTGAAGAGCGTGTTCTCGCGCTCGGCGCCATTGGGCCACGGGCTGTTGTTGCAAGCCGAAGCCAACAGCACCAGCAGCGCTGCACCGATCAACCGCCCGATGCGGCTGTTGCCGCCAACCCATGCGCGCATGCGCGTTGCTCCTCGCAGAAACCAAATCGCCCCACGCGTCGGCCGCTCATGACAGCCGACAACGCAAGGCGCGTCTTGATTCTAGCGGTGCGTTCTGCGGCAACCGAGCAGTGCTTTCACCAGCCGATGAAGGCCTCTCGACCCTGCGTGGCCAGCGTGACGCGGGCACCGATGGGCAAGGTCACGGTGGTCGGCACATGGCCGTGCGGCAGGCCGGTGAGGATCGGCGTCTTGGTGACGCTGCGCAGATGCGCCACGGCCGTCTTCAGGTTGAAGCCGCGGTCCAACGGCGACGGTTTCCACGCGCTGAACTCACCAAGCACGACAGCGCGTTGGGCATCGAGCACGCCGGCCTGATGCAAGTGCAGCAAATGCCGTTCGACGCGGTACGGATGTTCGTTCACGTCTTCGACGAACAGGATGCCGCCTTTGATCTTCGGCATGTGCGCCGTGCCGAGCAGGCTGACCAGCATCGTCAGGTTGCCGCCCCACAGCGTGCCCCTGACATCCAGGCCTTCGAAGCCCGCTTCGGTGCGAAAGCCGATGGCCTCGAGTTCCCCGCGCATCGCTTCGCAGAAACAGTCGCGCGTGACCTCGTCGACGCCGCCGTCGGAATCAGCGCGGCCGAAATGGTCTGCTGCCAATGGGCCCGCCCAGGTCACGGGCGCGGCGCCTCGTTTGTGCGCGAGCAACCCAAGCTGCAAAGCCGTCAGGTCGCTGTGGCCGACCCAGCGCGTGCCGCGCTCGACGCTTTTGGCGATCAGCGTCCAGTCGATGCGGTCGAGCAGCCGCGTCAGGCCGTAGCCACCGCGCGTGGCCAGCGCCACCGAAGGTGCGGCCCGTGCTACACGGTGCAGGGCGGCCAGGCGCGTGGCATCGTCGCCGGCGAAGCGCTGGTGGCGCGCGAACGCCGAGTCGTCGATCGAAGCTGCGAAGCCCAGGCTGTTCAGGCGTTTGGCCGCCAATCTCACCGCAGCCGGCTTGGCGATGACACCGGCCGGCGAGAAACAGACGAGCGACAAGGCGTCGCCGCCGCTCACCCCCAGGCCCCGAAGTCGGACTCGATCACCTCGGGCACCGGCAACAGCTCGGCATTGGGCGAGGCATCACGCGCCGCCTTGATCGCAGCGCGCCGCTCGACGAAAAAGTCGCGCAGCATCGTACCGGCGGCATCGGCGAGCAGCCCACCTTCGGTGTGCGTGTGGTGGTTGAGCTTGGGGTTGTCGAACAGGTTTACGACCGAGCCGATGGCGCCGGTTTTCGGATCGGCCGCCGCAAAAACGATGCGGCCGATGCGGGCGTGCATCAGCGCCATGGCGCACATCGCGCAAGGCTCCAGCGTGACGTAGATCGTGCAACCGGGGAGCCGGTAATTGCCGAGCATCTGCGCGGCATGCCGCACGGCGACGATTTCGGCATGCGCCGTCGGATCGTTGGTGGTGATCGGGCGGTTGTAGCCGGTGGCGATGACCTGTGGTACGCCGTCGGCCATGTGCGTGATGACGGCACCGACCGGCACCTCGCCGACGAGCTGCGCGTTGAGCGCCTGATCGAGCGCCAAGCGCATCGCGTACTCGTCCTGTGCTGCGCTGGGCGCATCCGGCAGGATGACTGCTGCGGGGGTGTTCATTGATTCGCCTGCTGGGCTGCGCGATCAGAACCCTGTTGCAACGCCGCCGCAGCGGCGTCGCGCACGTTGTTCTGGATGGCCTTGGCTTGCGCAGGCACCGTCGTGCCCTCAACCGGAGCCGCAGTCGCGCCCGGCAGGCCAGCGGCTCGCGTTGCGGCCTGGCCACTCAGACCCAAGGCCTCGAACTGCTTCTTGCCCAGCGTACCGACGATCGCCAGCACGACCAGCAAAGACATCACGCCGAAAATCAGCCGCATCACACTGTCTCCCGTCCGCTTCCTCGATCACTCCCACTCGATCGTCGCCGGTGGTTTGCTAGATACGTCGTAGGTTACGCGGTTGATACCCCGCACTTCGTTGATGATCCGCCCGCTCGTCCGTTTCAGCAAGCCGTAGGGCAGCTCGGCCCAATCGGCCGTCATGAAGTCGCTGGTCTGCACCGCGCGCAGCGCAACCACGTAGTCGTAGGTGCGGCCATCGCCCATGACACCGACGCTCTTGACCGGCAGGAACACGGCGAAGGCCTGGCTGACGAGGTCGTACCAGGACCGGCCGGAGGCCGGATCCACGGTGTTGCGCAGCTCCTCGATGAAGATGGCGTCGGCGCGGCGCAGCAGGTCTGCGTATTCGGACTTGACTTCGCCCAGAATGCGCACGCCCAAACCCGGACCGGGGAACGGGTGCCGATAGACCATCTCAGGCGGCAGGCCGAGTGCGACGCCGAGTTCGCGCACTTCATCCTTGAACAGGTCGCGCAAGGGTTCGAGCAGCTTCAGCCCGAGCGTCTCCGGCAGGCCACCGACGTTGTGGTGGCTCTTGATCGTCGTCGCCTTCTTGGTCTTGGCGGCGCCGCTTTCGATCACGTCGGGGTAGATCGTGCCCTGCGCCAGCCACTTTGCGTTCGACAACTTCTTGGCTTCGCGCTGGAACACCTCCACGAACTCGCGGCCGATGACCTTGCGCTTCGCCTCAGGATCGGCAACGCCTTTCAAGTGGCCGAGGAACTGCGCGCCGGCATCGACATGCACCACCTTCGCTTGCAACTTGCCAACGAACATCTCCATCACCGCCGCGCCTTCGTTCAGGCGCAACAAGCCATGATCGACAAAGACGCAGGTCAACTGGTCGCCGATGGCGCGGTGGATCAGTGCCGCGGCGACGCTCGAATCGACACCACCGGACAAGCCGAGGATGACCTCCTCGTTGCCGACCTGCCGGCGGATCAAGGCCACCGCTTCTTCGATATGGTCTCGCATCACCCAATCGGGCCGCGCCTTGCAGATGCCAAGCACGAAGCGCTCGAGCAGCGCCTTGCCTCGCACCGTGTGCGTGACCTCGGGATGGAACTGCACGCCGTAGTACCCGCGCGCCTCGTCCGCCATGCCGGCTATCGGGCAGCTCGGCGTGCTGGCCATCAGCTTGAAACCCGGCGGCAGCGCGGTCACCTTGTCGCCGTGGCTCATCCAGACTTTGAGCATGCCGTGCCCTTCGGGCGTGGCGAAGTCCTCGATGTCCTCGAGCAGCTTCGTGTGGCCATGCGCGCGCACTTCCGCATAACCGAACTCGCGGTGCGTGCTCGCCTCGACCTGCCCGCCCTGCTGCACTGTCATCGTGAACATGCCGTAGCAGATGCCGAGCACCGGCACGCCGAGATCCCACACGGCTTCGGGCGCGCGCAAGTCGTGCTCTTCGTAGGTGCTGGCGTGGCTGCCCGAGAGCACGATGCCTTTCGGATTGAACTCGCGGATGAAGGCATCGCTCACGTCATTCGGATGGATCTCGCAATAGACATGCGCGTCGCGGATGCGGCGCGCGATCAGTTGCGTGACTTGGGAGCCGAAGTCGAGGATGAGAATCTTGTCGTGGGTCATGTCAGTGGCGTGGGGCCGCCCCAAGACGCTGACGCGAACGCAGCGAGCCAGGGGCAGTCATGGAATTGCGACAGCGAGAATCGGTTGCCTGCGGAAGAAGCGAATGGCGAGCAGCGCCGCCGCCGCTTGCAACGCGGCGCAGAAGAAAAACGGCAAGCCGATCCAGACATCACCCTGCGGCCGGTGCGAGACAAGACCCAGCAGCGCCGTGCCGAGCACCGGCGCCACCACGGCCATGAGGCTGTTCAGCGACGCCACCGCGCCCAGCGTCTGCCCTTGCTCGCGCGAGCCGGCGGCGTTGGAGATGAGACTCTGCATCGCCGCGGGGGCGGCGCCGCCGAGCAGCGCACCGACGACGATGACGGCGTAAATGACCTCGCCGGTCGGCGCCAATGCGTAGCCGAGGTAGGTGAAAGCACCCGCAGCCAAACCAAACGCGGCCAGCTTGCGCGGCGAGAAGCGCGCCAGCAGATGCTTGAGCAAGACACCTTGCACGAGCGCCGCCATCAGGCCGACGACAAACAACGAGAAGCCCACTTCGGCGGGACCCCAGCCGAACTTGAAGTGCGTGTACAGCACCCAGATCGTGTACAGCGTGAACTGCGCCAGGCCCGACAGCGCGATCGTCGCCACCAACGGCCCCACCCCCTGCAGTTGGGACAGCCCGCGCAGGGCGGCCAGCGGGTTGGCGCGCCGCCAGTCGAAAGCGCGGCGCTTGTCGAGCGCCAGCGACTCCGGCAGCACAAACACGCCGTACAAGGTGTTGATCAGCGCCAATACGCCAGCGACGACAAACGGGTAACGCAGATCGATCGCGCCCAGCCAGCCGCCGAGCGCCGGCCCGAGGATGAAGCCGATGCCGAACATCGCGCCGAGCTGACCGAAGCGCCGCGCACGGTCTTCCGGCGCCGTGATGTCGGCGACGTAAGCGTTGGCCACAGCGATGTTGGCCTGCATCGCGCCGGAGAACAGCCGAACGACGACGATCATCCACAGCGCCGTCGCAGCGGCGGTGACGAAGAAGCCGAGCGCCAATCCGCAAAAGCCGATCAGCAGCACCGGTCGGCGGCCGTATTGATCCGACAGCGCACCCAGGATCGGCGCGCCGAAGAAGTTGGCAACGCCGAAGGCGAATGTCATGACGCCGAACCAGAACGTCTGCGCGTCTTTCGACGGCGTGAAGTTGCCGACGATGTGCGGCAGCACCGGCAGGATGACGCCGATGGCGATCATGTCGATCAACACCGCGACAGCGATAAACAGCATGGCCGCCTTCCGAACTTTTGGCCCCGAGGGCTCGGCGTCGCCGAGCCCGCCCCCCGAGGGGGTCACGGAACTCGGGAGCGGCCCTTCATCTTCCGTGGGGGGGCGGCCATGCGTGTCGGCGGCGGTGGGCGTCGTCATTCGGTCCGGTAGTTCGGCGCTTCCTTCGTGATCTGTACATCGTGGACGTGACTCTCCCGCACGCCGGCCGACGTGATCTCGACAAACTCGGCCTGCGTCTGCATGTCGGCGATGGTTGCGCAGCCGCAGTAGTGCATCGACGCCCGCAGGCCGCCCGCCATCTGGAAGAGGATGCCAACGACCGAGCCCTTGTACGGCACCTGGCCTTCGATGCCCTCGGGAACGAGCTTGGTGGTGTTCGGGTTGTTGCCGCCGCTGTCGTCGCCGGTTTGCTGGAAGTAGCGGTCGGCGCTGCCCTTCTGCATCGCACCAATCGAGCCCATGCCGCGGTAGCTCTTGTAGCTGCGGCCCTGATAGAGAATGGTTTCGCCTGGCGCTTCGTCGGTGCCGGCAAAGGCGCTGCCCATCATCACGGAGTCGGCGCCGGCAACGATGGCCTTGGCCACGTCCCCCGAGTAGCGCACGCCGCCGTCGGCGATCAGCGGCACGCCGCTGCCCTTGAGCGCCTTGGCCACGTTGTCGATCGCCATGATCTGCGGCACACCGACACCGGTGACGATGCGCGTGGTGCAGATCGAACCCGGGCCGATACCGACCTTGACCGCATCGGCCCCGGCCTCGACCAAGGCCAGCGCCGCCGCACCGGTGGCGATGTTGCCGCCGATGACGTCGATGTTCGGGTAGTTGCGCTTCACCCAGCGCACACGCTCGATGACGCCGGCGCTGTGGCCATGCGCGGTATCGACGACGATCGCATCGACGCCCGCGGCTGCCAGCGCCTCGACGCGCTCTTCGGTGCCGTCGCCGACGCCAACGGCTGCACCGACACGCAGCTTGCCGTGCTGGTCGCGCGCCGCGTCCGGAAAACTCGTCTGCTTGGTGATGTCCTTGACAGTCATGAGGCCACGCAATTCGAAGGCGTCGTTGACGACAAGAACACGCTCGAGCTTGTGCCGGTGCATCAGCGTCTTGCCTTCGTCGAGCGTCGCGCCCTCGCGCACCGTGATCAGGCGTTCGCACGGCGTCATGATCTCGCGCACTGGCACGTCCATGCGCGTCTCGAAGCGCAGGTCGCGGTTGGTGACGATGCCCACAACCTGTTTGCCTTCGAGCACAGGGAAGCCCGAAATGCCATGCTGCTGCGCCAGCACCATCACCTCGCGCACCGGCATGTCGGGGCCGACGGTGATCGGATCACGCAGCACGCCGGATTCGTAGCGCTTGACGCGCGCCACTTCCTTGGCTTGCTGCTGCGCCGTCAAATTCTTGTGAACGATGCCGATGCCACCTTCCTGCGCGATGGCAATCGCCAGGCGCGCTTCGGTGACGGTGTCCATCGCCGCCGACACCAGCGGCAGGTTCAACGTGATGCGGCGTGACAGGCGAGTGGCCAGGCTGGTGTCGCGGGGCAGGACTTGGGAGAACGCCGGCACCAACAACACGTCGTCGAAGGTGAGCGCTTTGCCGAGGAGGCGCATGGTGGAAGGAAGCTCCAGGAAAACGCCGGGCCGTCCCAAGTTTTCTTGCGCCCCCTCGGGGGGCCCGACGTCGCAGAGCGACGGCGTTGGGGACTCTGCGTGAACAAAAACGAATTATACGGAGCGTGAATTTCACCCCTGCCGTTACCGGGGCGCCAACACTACACTGGCAGGAGCTCACACACGGACCTGCGCACCATGAAGCGTTCTCTTCTGCCGCCCATTCTGGGCACCTTGGCCAGCGCGCTGTTGTGCGTGAGCATGGCGAGTGCGCAGTCGGTTCCATGGAAGTACCGCGATGCGCAAGGCCGCATCGTCGTCAGCGATCTGCCGCCGCCGGCTGGGGTGCAAGACAAAGACATCATCGAACGCCCGACGACCGTCGTCCGTCGCGCGACGCCAGCTCAGCCGGCCGCGGCCTCGGCACCAGCCAGCGCGGCCGCCGCAGCCCTGGCCCAACGCAATGACCCTGAGCTCGAAGCGCGCCGCAAGAAGACCGCTGACGAGCAGGAACTGAAGCAGAAATCGCAGCAGGACAAGGACAACGCGCAACGTGCCGAGAACTGCTCTCGCGCCAAGAGCCACCTGACAGCCCTCGGCGATGGGCTGCGCATTGCGCGCACCAACGACAAAGGCGAGCGCGAGATCCTCGATGACAAAGGCCGCGCCGAAGAAATGCAGCGCGCTCGCCAGGTCATCACCAGCGACTGCAAGTAGCGCCCTGCGTTTTAGCGCGTCGCTCGCAGCTGGGTGATCGTTGCCCGCGGCGAAATCACTTCCGCAGCCAGCACCACATGAATCAGCGTCGGCGCGTCCGACGCCAGTGCCGCCTGCAGGGCTGGCTCGAACTGAGCTGTTTTTTGCACACTGTGCGCGCGCCAGCCGTAGGCACGCGCCAGCGCAGAAAATTCAGGATTTCGCAAGTCGCTGCCTGAGACGCGCGCGGGATAGGCGCGCTCCTGGTGCATGCGGATCGTGCCGTAGGTGCCGTTGTCGATGACGATGCTGATCAACTTGCCAGCGCCCTCGCCGGCCCCGAACATGCGTGCGGTGGCCAGCTCCTGCCCCGTCATCAGGAAGTCGCCGTCACCGGCCAGGTTGACCACCGTGCGATCGGGGTACAACAACGACGCGGCGACAGCCGCAGGAACGCCGTAGCCCATGGCGCCGGAGGTCGGCGCGAGTTGCGTACGGCCGTGCAGGTGCAGCGGCAGGTAGGGTGTGAAGCGGTGCAGCCAGGCGCTGAAATTGCCGGCACCGTTGGTGTAGACCGTGTTCTCGGGTGCCAGCCGGGTGATGGTCTTGACCACCACGGCCATGTCGAGCGGCACCACCGGCTGGGCCTCGAAGTTGGCCTGGTAGTCGGCATGCGCCGCCGCGGTCTGAGCGCCCCAGGGCAGCGTGGGCGGTGCGGTCAGCGCCTCCAACGCCTTGGCCGCGCAGGCCATCGACGCCTGCAGCAGCAGGTCGGCGGCATAGACGCGGCCCAGTTCCTCGGGCCCGGCATGGATGTGCACCAGCTTCTGCTGCGGGCGCGGTGCGTTCAGCAGCGTGTAGCCGCTGGTCGTCATCTCGCCCAGGCGCGGGCCGACGGCGATCACCAGATCGGACGCGCGGATGCGTTGCGCCA
>JANOEG010000076.1:0-2719 GCA_031413095.1 Burkholderiales bacterium
TTCATGATGCGCGAGTGGCTCGAGCTGGATACGGCCGAGATCTGCAAGGAACTGAAGATCACCTCGACCAACGCCTGGGTGCTGCTGCACCGTGCCCGGCTGCGCTTGCAGATGTGCCTGCAGGAGCGCTGGTTCGGCCAGAAGAAACCCGTTGCCTCATGAAATTCCTCCAACGCAACTGCCGCCAAGTGACCGAGCTCGTGCTTGCGGGCGAGGACCGTTCGCTCGGTGTGTTCGAGCGCTGGGCGGTGCGTGCCCACCTCAAGGTCTGCGGCGCCTGCCCGCGCTTTTATCGCCAGGTGGCGCTGATGCGCGAGGCGCTGCCGCGCTGGCGGGCCTATCGCAACGGCGCCGACTGAGCGCGCCATTGGCGGCGGTGGCGCTTCTGCGGTGGCGCTTCTGCCGTCCACCCCGCCGGGGCTGCAGGAGGCGTCAGTTGCCGCCGGACCGCCGCACCAGCCTGACGCTGACCTGGGCCACCGGGTTGCGCCAGTCGCGCCCGATCGGCTTGAGATCGCCCACGCCATGCACGCCGCGGTGCACGTGCACGAAGCCTTCGCCGCCGCCGACACGTGCGCCGCCGCCCGAGCCGCCGCATTCGGCGAAGAAGGGGCCAGGTATCGACGTGCACAGCTCGTCGTTGACCTCGCTGCCCGCGTCGTAGGCGACCGCGGTGTAGTTCTGCACAGGCCAGCCGGGGTAGGGCAGTTGCACCGCGTTGAGCGACATGAAGGCGTCATTGGTGGGGATCAGCATGGCTGCCACGCTCAAGCGGTCGCGCCACGGATTGCCTTGGATCTGAAAGCTGATCGACTTTCCCGGGTCGAGCAGGCCGTTGCCGGCGGCGGTGGCGTTGACCAGCGGGCTGCCGTCGAGCAGCGTGCGCAGCGGCCCGACGTTGCCTTCTTCGGCCAGCGTCGCCAGTTCGGCGATTGCCGGCTGGCCGAGCGTGAACAAGCGGATGTCGGGCTTGTGCGTGGCCAGCAGCAGCGGCGTGAAGCGCTGGTTGTAGGTGGTATTGGTGACGGTGACCTCGTAGGTCCAGCGGCCTTCGTCGGCGTGCGCGCCGAACGCGGCGCCGGCCAGGGTGGCCAGGGCCAGGCGGCGGGTGAAACGACAGACGGGTGACGACAGCATGTGGTGCTCCTCGGTGAACGGCCTCGCGGCAGGAAATACAGTGGAGCAGCAGCGGCCCCGGCATTCTTCACGCAGCGATCACGATTCAGTGGCGTCTTCGTCTCGGCGGCGGCGCACCGCAACGTGAGGATTGCGTGAGGACTTGACGGGCTGGCCCGTGCCACCCTCGGGCCTCTGACCAGATGCAATTCCAAGCGTGATGCCACCCCCACCTCTGCACGCCGTGCCGGCGGACCTGACCGGCGAGCGCGATCACCTGCTGCGCTACGCGCGCAGGCACTTGCGCGACGCTGCGCTGGCCGAGGACGTGGTGCACGACGTGCTCGCGGCGGTGCTCGCTGGCCAGGCCACGTTCGGCCAGCGCTCCAGTCTGCGCACCTGGTTGATCGGCATCCTCAAGCACAAGATCGTCGATGCGATCCGCAAGCGCGCCGGAGAATGCAGCCTCGACGCGATGCTCGATGACGACGAGGCGCCGCCACCCGCGGCGCTCTCGGACCACGCCGACCCGAGCGTGCTGGCCGAGCATCGGCAAGTCCTGAGACGCGTGCAGTCCCGGCTCGATGCACTGCCAGCGCCGCTGCGGCGGGCCTTCGAGATGCATGTCGTGCTCGGCCACAGCAGCGCGGAGGTCTGCGACGAACTCGACATCACGCCCAGCAACCTGTGGGTGCGCGTGCACCGGGTGCGCAAGGAGCTTCTCGCGGCGTGACTACGCGGCCTGTGGCAGGCTGAACTCGAAGCGCGTGCCGCGCGCGGGGTCGCTGTGCACGCGCACCGCACTGCCGTGCAGATCGAGGATGCGTTTGACGATGGCCAATCCCAGTCCTGCGCTGGTGCCTTGACTGGGTTGCAACGGGGTGTCGTCGGCGCGCCAGTAGCGCTCGAAGATGTGCGGCAAGTGTTCGCGCGCGATGCCGCTGCCGGTGTCGATCACCGCCACGCGAAGCGCCTCTGGGCCGTCGCGCTCGATCGCCAGCGTCACGGCGCCGCCGCGCGGTGTGTAGCGCAGCGCGTTGTCGACCAGGTTCTGCAGCACGCGTTCGATCAGTGCGATGTCGGCGCGCACGAACGCGTGTGCATGGGCTTGAGCGTCGGCGCTGTCGGCCAGTGTGAGGGCGACACCGCGCTCGCGCGCGGCGAGCTGCCCGTCCTGCACCACGTCCTGCAGCAGCTCGCCGAGGCGGAAGGGCTCGAGCCGCGGCGCCACCTGGCCGGCGTCGAGCTTGGACAGCTCGAACAGATCGGCGATGCGGCGGTGCAGGCGCTTCAAGTGCCGCATCGCCGTGCGCAGGTGCTGCTCGCGCGCCGCCGCGTCGAGCTGGTCGCCGGCCAGCAGCAGCGTTTCGACATAACCCTGCACATTGGCCAGCGGCGTGTGCAGGTCGTGCGAGATGTTGCTGACGAGCTCGCGCCTGAGGCGGTCGTTGTCTTGCAGATGCTGCACCTGCTGCGCGATGCGCTGTTGCATCGCCCGCGTGGCCTCGCGCAGCGCATCGACTTCGTCGCCTGCCGCGGCAGCGGGTTCGACGTCGCCGGCCTCAGCGTGGAATGCACGCACCTCGTCGGTGAGCCGGCGCAG
>JANOEG010000077.1:0-2644 GCA_031413095.1 Burkholderiales bacterium
AAACCGCACGTTTGACCTCGCCATCATCGGCGGCGGCGCGACCGGTTGCGGTGTCGCGCTCGACGCTGCCGCGCGCGGTTTCTCGGTCGTGCTGTTGGAAGCCGAAGACTTCGCCAAGGGAACGAGTTCGCGGGCGACCAAACTCGTGCACGGCGGCGTGCGCTACCTCGCGCAGGGCAATGTGTCTCTCGTGCGCGAGGCGCTGCACGAGCGAGCGACGCTACTGGCGAATGCGCCGCACCTGGCGCAGCCGCTGGCCTTCGTCATGCCGACGTACAAGCTCTGGGAAGCGCCGTTTTATGGCGTCGGCTTGAAGATGTACGACGCGCTGGCCGGCTCACGCGGCTTGGGTGGCACAGAGTTTCTCTCGGCCGCGCGCACGCGCGAGCTGCTGCCCAATGTGCAGATGCGCGGGCTGTCAGGTGGAGTGAAGTACTGGGATGGGCAGTTCGACGATGCGCGGCTGGCGGTCGCGCTCGCGCGCACCGCGGCAAGCAAGGGCGCTGTTGTTCTCAACCATTGCCCGGTGACGTCGCTGGTGCGCGAGGGCAGCAAGGTGACGGGTGTTCGCGCGCGTGATGCGATAGGCGGCACCGAGCTGCGCATCGCCGCGAAGTGCGTCGTCAATGCGACCGGCGTCTGGGTCGACGACATCCGCGACATGGACCGCGACACGGGGGCGGCGAAGAAGCCCGGCATTGTTGCGCCGAGCCAGGGGGTGCACCTGGTCGTCGATCGTTCTTTCCTGCCCGGCACGCATGCGCTCTTGGTGCCGAAGACGGAAGACGGCCGCGTGCTGTTCGCGGTGCCGTGGCTCGGCAAGACGATCCTCGGCACGACCGACACGCCGCGCGACGACGTCGTGCGCGAGCCTGTGCCGTTCAAGGACGAGGTGGTCTTCATCCTGCGCGAGTCGGCGCGCTACCTGTCGAAGGCGCCGACGAGGCCCGATGTGCGTTCGGTGTGGGTCGGCTTGCGGCCGCTCGTGAAGCCTGGAGGCGACGATGGCGACAACACGAAGCAGTTGTCGCGCGAGCACACGGTGCTCGTCGGTCGCTCGGGCATGGTCACGGTGACCGGTGGCAAGTGGACGACCTACCGCGCGATGGCCGAGGACGTGCTCGAGCGCTGCTTCGATCGGCAGTTGCTGCCGCGCCGCGCGGGTGGAGTCACGGTGAATCTGCCACTGGTGGGTGCGTCGGCCAAGGCGCATGTGTCGGTGACGGCGTCACCGGGCGAGCATGGGTACGGCAGCGAAGTCGACGTGCTGCTCGGCTTGCCTGGTGCCGACCGTTGGCTGTGGCGTGACGGCGAGGGTGGGCTTTCCGAAGCGATGGTGCGCTTCGCCGTCCGGCACGAGATGGCGTACAGCGTCGAAGACGTGTTGGCGCGGCGCTGCCGCTTGCTGTTCCTCGACGCAGCCGAAGCGCAGCGTCAGGCGGTGGCGGTGGCGACGATCCTGGCCGAAGAACTCGGCGTCGGCTTCGACGCTGCGGCGTCGCAAGCGTCGTTCGAAGCGCTGGCGGCGCAGTACCAGCGCTTGCCGTGATTCCGTACGCACTGAGCCTGTCGAAGCGTCAGCCGTCCGAGTATTTGACCGAGCAGCCGTAAGGCCGCGTCACAGCTTGTGCCACCGGCTTGCCAGTGAGCACATCACCCAGTGCGGCATTGACGTAGTTCTTCGCCGTCTTCACATCGGCCGGGTTCGAGCTCGGCTTGTCGTCGATGCCGCCGGCATAAGCCAGCGTGCCCTTGGTATCGACGATGTACATGTGCGGTGTCGTGCGCGCGCCATAGGCTTTGCCGATCTTGCCGTCGCTGTCCATCAGCGTGTGCGTGGCAGCGGCCTTTTGCGACTGCATCCATGCCGCCATGTCGGCCGGTTTCTTGTAGTCGCCGGCGCCGACGTGGGTCGAATTGACGGCGAGCCAGACCACACCTTTGTCGGCCGCGCCCTTTTGCGTGGACTGCATGTTGGCGCTGTCGTAGTGCTTGCGCACATACGGGCAGCCCGGGTTGACCCATTCGAGGACGACGGTCTTGCCCTTGAAGTCGGCCAGCGACACGGCCTTGCCGCTGGCGTCGGTGACGCTGAACGCCGGCGCCGCTTGGCCGACGACCGCGGTGGCGGCCCATGCCGGCGCGGCGGCGAGCATCAGGGCTGAGAGCAGCATCTTCATTGTGGAGACTCCTTGCTTCGCAACGCCAGCGCGTCGCGCACGGTTGAAACGCTGAGCAGTTCGGGCAGCAACGTCGGCTGCTGATTCAACCCCTGCCCCGGGCGGTAGATCGCATACACAGGCACGCCGTTGCGTCCCAGGCGTGACAGTTCGTTGCTGATGGTGGCGTCGCGGCGTGTCCAGTCTGCCCGCAGCAATGCCACGCGCGCAGTGTCCATCTCCGCCATCAACCCTGCGTCGTTCAGGGTCGAGCGTTTGTTGACCTGACAAGTGACGCACCACGCCGCGGTGAAATCGACGAACACGGTGCGGCCTTCGGCGTTGAGCGCGGCCACGCGCTCCGGGCTCCAGGCTTGCCAGCGCTCGTTGCTCGACGATGTTGCGGGCGCGGCTTGCGCTTCGCGCCACATCGGCAGTGCCCAGGCGATCGACAGGCCGAGCAGCGCCACGCCGACCGTGCTCCA
>JANOEG010000078.1:0-2309 GCA_031413095.1 Burkholderiales bacterium
CCTCCTGCCAGCTTTCCGCTTTGTACGGCAGGCGCTGCGACAGGTCCGTGGCCAGCGTTTGCGCCGACCAGACGTCGGCCAGCGTGAGGTCCAGGCTGGTCGCGCCGCCGGGCAGCCCGGCGAGGCTCTGCGCCGCGCGCAGCGGCACGATGACGGTGCGGCGGTTGAGTTCGCGCACGCCCAGATCGACCAGCGCGGTGATTCGCAGCGAATCGTTGACGCTGCCGGAGCCACTGCCCGCGATCAAGCCGATGCGGTCGCCGACGCGCACCCCCAGATCGTCGGCGAGTTCGCGGCCGATGATGCCTTCGCCGGGGCCCAGCCGCGCGACGCCGCTGACGACCTTCGCGCGCAGGCCGACGATGCGCTCGTAGCGCTCGAGATCGACGCCGACGAGTGCGATCGACTTCGTCGCTTCGCCGCGCACCGCCAGGCCGGCGGCCGAGACCATCGGCGAGACGGCGGCAACACCCGGCAGCCCTTCGAGCAGCGGCACCAGTGCTTGCCAGTTGGCGATCGCGCGCGGGCGTTGCGCGCGCGGTTGCGTCTGCACGAGCAGCGTCGTTCCGGCCGCCGTTTCGCGCGCCGGCGTGACGGCGTCGTCGCGTTCGGTCAGCGTCACATGCGCCTGCGCGCCCAGGGTCTTGTCGAGCGTGTTCTTCTGCAGGCCGGTGATCAGCGCCGAGATGTAGGCCACCACCGCCACGCCAGCCGCCACGCCGACGATGATCAGCAGCGTCTGCATGCGGCCCTCGCGCAGAAAGCGTGTGGCCACGCGGCGTTCGAAGCCGAGGCTGTTGAACATCGCCACTCAGCGCCCCATCGCGTTCGTCATCGCCGAGCCGGCATCTTCGCGCGCGGGCTTCGCGGCCGCGGCGGCGACTGCCGTGACATCGGCATGCACACGCTTTCCCGGCGGCGGAGCGTCGCCGACCAGCACCATGTCACCGGCCGCCAGGCCTTCGAGCACCTCGGCGGCTTCGAGCGTGCGCAAGCCCAGGCGCACGGCGCGCTGCTCGACGCGTCCATCGCGCTCGATCCACACCGTGCTCTGCACCGCGCCTGCAGCCCCGCGCAAGGCGCCGGTCGGCACGGCGAGTGCAGCATCGCGGCGAGCAGTCTCGACCTCCACCGACAGCGTCATGTCTTCGCGCAGAAAGGCCGGCGCGGCCTCGGGCAACGAGAACTTGACTTCGACCGCGCCGCGCTGCGCATCAACCAACGGCGCGATCGACTGCACGCGTGCGGCGAAGCGCTGGCCGGGGAACGCATCGGCGACCACCATCGCGCTTTGACCCACCTGCAACTGCTCGAGAAAACGCTCGTCGGCTTGCGCGATCAATTGCGGCGCACCGGCGAGCGCCAGCGTCAACAGCGCGCGGCCGGGTTGCACGATCTGCCCCGGCTCGACCAGTCTCGCCAGCACCTTGGCATCCGTCGGCGCGCTGAGCACGGCTTGTTCCAGACGCGCGCGCGCCGCGGCCGTGGCCGCCGCAGCCAAGCTCAGTTGCGCTTGGGCCTGCACGATTTCCGTGCCTTGATCTGCAGTGGCCGCACGCTGGGCCTGCGCGCCATCTTGCTGCGCTTGCGCAACGGCCAGTGTGCGCTGCACTTCATCGAGGCGGGCCGGACTGAGGAAGCCCTTGGCCACCAGGTCGCGCGTGCGCTGAAGCTCGGCCTGCGCGGCGATCAGCACTGAATCGGTTTGCGCCAACGCGGCCTGTGCGCTGCGGCGCCCGGTACTGCGCAGGCCGGCCAGGCGCGCCGCACCCTGGCGCTCGCTGGCCTGCGCCTGAAGAAGCGCTGCTCTCAGCTCATCGCTTTCCAGGCGCAGCAACACCTCGCCTTGTTTGACCTGCGCACCTTCAGCGACGGCGACTTGCAACACCCGACCGGTCAGCGTGCTGCCGATATCGACACGTGACGCCGTGGCCACGCGTGCGGAGAATTGCAGCGTGCGCACCAAGGGTGCGGTTTGCAGCTGCACGGCCGCCGTGTTGGGTGCACGCAGCCACCACGCAGCGATTCCTGCTGCAACGAAGATGCCGACGGCCACGAACAGCAGGACCGAACGGCGCACCATTTTCTAGTTCTTGCGTCCGCCCAGCACCAGCAGCACGCCGCCGATCACGATGGCACCGACGCCGGCCCACATCGGAACATTGACGGTCTTCTTCTCGGTGACCTTCAGCTCGATCGGTCCGAGCTTGGCGCCCACCGACTCCTTGTTGTAGCTGAAGCCACCATAGGCCAAGGCAAGGACGCCGGCGACGATCAGGACGATCGCCACCATCCGGGTCGTGTTCATC
>JANOEG010000079.1:0-6256 GCA_031413095.1 Burkholderiales bacterium
GGTATTGATGTTGTGCTCGCCGATACCGCCGGCAGGCTGCCGACCCAATTGCATCTCATGGAAGAAATTCGCAAGGTCAAACGTGTGATCGCCAAGGCGGATGCCGGTGCGCCCCATGAAACGTTATTGGTCGTTGACGCGAACACCGGGCAGAATGTGCATTCGCAAGTCAAGATTTTTGATGATGCGATCGGGTTGACGGGTTTGGTCGTCACAAAGCTCGATGGAACCGCCAGGGGCGGCATGATTGCGGCCTTGGCGATGGAACGCTCAGGCAATCCTATTCCTGTCAGATTCGTTGGTGTAGGTGAGGCGATTGAAGATTTGCGTCCGTTTGTGGCAAAGGAATTTGTTGATGCACTCTTTTAGGCCACAAATATTAACGATATTCGCGAAGATGATTCATTTATGATTGTTTTTGCATCGATGTCCAAGCGATATGAAAACGGCTTTGAGGCCTTGAAGAGCATATCGCTCACAATTGAAAAAGGCGAAATGGTCGCGGTGACCGGCCACTCTGGCGCTGGAAAATCCACACTGCTAAAGCTCGCAGCAGGAATCGAACTTGCCAATACAGGCCAGGTACTTGTCAACAACCAAAATCTGTCGCAACTCAAGGAGGCGGGGCTTGCGGTATTGCGCCGCAACCTCGGGTTGGTCTTTCAGGATCACAAACTATTGTTTGAGCGTAACGTATTTGCCAACGTTGCCCTGCCGTTGGAAATTGCCGGATTCACCCGTGTTGAAACCGGCAAACGAGTGCGCGCTGCTCTGGACAAGGTCGGACTTCTCAACCGTGAAAAGGCGTACCCGATTGCGCTTTCGGGTGGTGAGCAGCAACGTCTGTGTATCGCCCGGGCGATTGTCAATCGCCCGTCCATTTTGATCGCTGACGAACCCACCGGCAATCTCGATCAATCCTACGCAGCGACCATAGTCGATTTATTCAAGTCGTTCAATCAGGTCGGTGTGACGGTGTTGTTATCGACCCACGATGTCATCGGCCTGGAGCGCCTCCAGTGCAGGCGTATTGAAATTGATCATGGGAGGCTTGTTGAATGAATAGCTGGCTGACATCCCATGCCAGGGCATTGGCGCGTGCGCTTGCGAGGATGCGTGCCCAGCCGTTGGCAACCTGCCTGTCGATCGCAGTAATTGCCGTCGCGATCTTATTGCCATTGGCGCTATACGTTGTGTTTGCCAATGTGACCAACGCCGCAACGCGTTTGAACACCGACCCGAGTGTGAACGTGTACCTCGTTCTTGCGGCAAACGATGGGGACGTAAGGGAGATTGAAAAAAGATTGCGCGGATTGGAAAATTCCGCAGCCGTCCGCTTCATCCCGCGCGAGGCGGCGTTGGCGGAAATGAGGCGGATATCCAATCTGGCCGACCTGCTCGCGGGCATTGACAACAACCCGTTGCCGCATGCTTTTGCCATCAAACCCAAATCAAGCGACGCTGAGGCGCTGGAGAAAATGCGGCGCGAGATTAGCGGCATTCCAAAGATTGAGACGGTCACTTGTGGCCGGTGAGGCGATAGCGCGGGCCGAGTGCATCGGCCTCGTCTTCGAGCACGGCCCGTGTGGCCACGTCCGACAAGCTCGAACCGGCCTGCGGCTCGGACAAGCACATCGTGCCGGACCAGCGGCCTTCGAACTCGGCGCGCGCGAACACCTCCTTCTGTTTCTGCGTGCCATGGGCCAACAGCAGGTTCGCGTTGCCCACCGTCAGCAGCGCGGCGCTAATGCTCACCGAGGCCCGGGCGAAGAACGCATGGGCGGCCGCCTCGACAACGTAGGGCAGGTTCATGCCCCCCCACTCCTCGCCCTGGGCCGCGGCCAGCATGCCGGACTCGGCATAGGCCTGCCACGCATCGTGCGTGGCTTGCGGCAGGACCACGCGCCCGCCTTCGATGCGTGGCTCTTCGGTATCGACCAGGCGATTGAAAGGCGCGAACTTGTCGCGCGCGATGCGCTCGCAGGCGTCGAGCACCGAATCAAAAGTTTCGCGCGAGTGCTCGGCGAAGCGCGGGCGTGAGCTCAGCGACTCGACATGCAGCCAGTCGTTGAGAAGAAAGTCGAGCGTCGTCCTCATGCCGACATCTTGACGACCGCCATCGTCGCCGAGGCTTTGGCCACGAGCGTGCGCTGCTCGCCATCGACGGCGAACACTTCCGCCTCGGTGAAGCTGACCTGTCGGCCCGGCTTGATGACCACACCGACGCACTCCAGCCGCTGCCCACGCCCAGCGCGCAGCAAGCTCGTCTTGAATTCAGCGGTCAGCACCCAATGCCCGTCGGCCGCCATCGTCTGCGCCGCGGCGCCCATCGTGTGGTCGGCCATCGCGCCGATGACACCGGCATGCACGACGCCGGTGTGTTGCAAGTGGCGCGCTTGCACGCTGAGTGTCGTGACGACGCGGCCCTCGCCGCACTCCGTGGGCTCGATGCCCAGATCCACCATGAACGGCGCGCTGGCGAAAAACGCGCGCAGTGTGGCGACGTCCGGCTTCACAACACCTCGAACACGCCCGCCGCCCCCATGCCCCCGCCAATGCACATCGTCACGCAGACACGCTTGGCGCCGCGGCGTTTGCCTTCGATCAGCGCATGGCCCGTCAGGCGCTGGCCGCTCATGCCATAGGGGTGGCCGAGGGCGATGGCGCCGCCATTGACGTTCAGGCGCTCGTACGGGATGCCGATCTTGTCGGCGCTGTAGAGCACCTGCACGGCAAACGCTTCATTGAGCTCCCACAGATCGATGTCGCTGGCCATCAGGCCCAGGCGCTTCAACACTTTCGGCACGGCGAACACCGGGCCGATGCCCATTTCGTCCGGCTCGCAACCGGCGACGGCGAAGCCGAGAAAGCGGCCGATCGGCTTCAGGCCCTTTTGCTGCGCATAGGTTTCGCTGACAACCGTGCACGCGCCCGCGCCATCGCTGAACTGGCTTGCGTTGCCGGCGGTGATGACGCCGCCGAGTATCGCCGTGCGGATGTCCTTGATGCTGTCGTAGGTGGTGCCGGGGCGCAGGCCTTCGTCGGCGCTGACCGTCACCTGCTTGCTGCGCAGGCCCATTACCGCATCGGCCATGCCAGCGGTGACGGTGATCGGCGCGATCTCATCGTTGAACAGGCCCTTTTCCTGCGCCGCGCAGGCCTTCTGCTGGCTCTCAGCACCGAAGCGGTCCATGCGCTCACGCGGCACGCCGTAGCGCTTGGCCACCTGTTCGGCGGTCTGCATCATGTTCCAGTAGATCTCGGGCTTCTTGGCGTCGAGCGCCGGGTCCTTGAACATGTGCAGGTTCATCTCCTGCTGCACGCACGAGATGCTCTCCACGCCGCCGGCCACGTACACGTCGCCCTCGCCGGCGATGATGCGCTGCGCGGCCAGCGCAATGGTCTGCAAGCCGCTCGAACAGAAACGATTGACGGTGGCGCCAGCCACGCTGACCGGCATGCCGGCGGCGAGCGCCGCCTGGCGCGCGATGTTCCAGCCGGTCGCACCCTCGGGATTCGCACAGCCCATCAGTACGTCCTCGATCGCACCGGGGTCGATGCCCGCTCGCTCGACGGCGGCCTTGATCACATGGCCGCCGAGCGTGGCGCCGTGAGTCATGTTGAAGCTGCCCTTCCAGCTCTTGGCAAGCGGTGTGCGCGCAGTGGAGACGATGACGGCATTGGTCATGATGTGATCCTTCAGCTCAGGTGAACGACTTGCCTTCAGCGGCCAGTTTCGCCAACAGCGGCGCTGGCTGCCAGAACGCAGCATCGTCATGCGGGTTGCCAGCGAAGTGCTTCATCGTCTGCACGACGTTGAACAGGCCCTGCTCGTCGGCATAGCGCATCGGCCCGCCGCGCCAGAGCGGGAAGCCGTAGCCGGTGAGATAGACCATGTCGATATCGCTGGCCTTGCCGGCGATGCCCTCTTCGAGAATCTTCGCGGCTTCATTGACGAGCGAATAGACCAGGCGATGAACGATCTCGTCGTCGCCGATCTTGCGCGGCGCGATGCCGATGTCGCTGCGGTGTTTGGCGATCATGTCCTCGACCAGCTTGCTCGGGATCGCGTCGCGCTTGCCGGCCTGGTAGTCGTACCAACCGGCGCCCGTCTTCTGACCGAAGCGGCCGAGTTCGCACAGCAGATCGGCGGTCTTGCTGTAGCGCAGCTTCGGCTTCTCGACATAGCGCCGCTTGCGGATCGCCCAGCCGATGTCGTTGCCCGCCAGGTCGCCCATGCGAAACGGCCCCATCGCGCAACCGAACTTCTCCACCGCGCGATCGACCTGCGCCGGTGTGCAGCCTTCTTCGAGCAGAAAACCGGCCTGCCGCGAGTACTGCTCGATCATGCGGTTGCCGATGAAGCCGTCGCAGACGCCAGAGACCACTGCGGTCTTCTTGATCTTCTTGGCGATTGCCATCACGGTGGCCAGCACATCTTTGCCGGTCTTCTCGCCGCGCACCACTTCGAGCAGCTTCATCACGTTGGCCGGGCTGAAGAAGTGCATGCCGACCACGTCTTGTGGCCGCTTCGTGAACGCGGCGATCTTGTTGACGTCGAGCGTCGAGGTGTTGGAAGCGAGGATCGCGCCAGGCTTCATCACCTCGTCGAGCGTCGTGAACACCTTCTCCTTGACGCCCATCTCTTCGAACACCGCTTCGATCACGAGATCGGCGTCCTTGATGTCGCCATAGGACAGCGTCGTCGTCAACAGCGCCATGCGGCTGTCGTACTTGTCCTGCTTCAACTTGCCCTTCTTGACTTGCGCTTCATAGTTCTTGCGGATGACGCCCACGCCACGGTCGAGCGCGTCCTGCTTCATCTCCAGCATCGTCACCGCGAGGCCTGCGTTCAAGAAGTTCATCGCAATGCCGCCACCCATCGTGCCGGCTCCGATGACGGCCACCTTCTCGATCTTGCGCTGCGGTGTGTCGTCGGGCACGTCGGCGATCTTGCTCGCGGCACGCTCAGCGAAAAACGCGTGGCGCAGCGCGCGCGACTCGGGCGTGGCCATCAACGCGATGAAGATCTCGCGCTCGTAGCGCATGCCATCGTCGAACTTGAGCTTCATTGCCTGCTCGACACAATCGACGCACTTGGCCGGCGCAGGGAAATTCTTGGCCATCGCCCTGACGGTGTTGCGGGCGAACTGGAAGTACGCATCCGGATTCGGGTGCGTCAGCGGCATGTCGCGCACGCGCCGCAGGGGCCGGGCATCGGCCACCTCGGCAGCAAAGGCCAACGCACCTGCAAGCACATCGCCATCGATGATCTTGTCGAACAGCTTCTGCCCCAGCTGCGAAGCCAGCAACTCACTCATCACCGGCTCGCCGCTGACGATCATGTTCAACGCCGTCTCCACGCCGAGCACACGCGGCAGACGCTGCGTGCCCCCAGCGCCGGGCACGAGGCCAAGCTTGACTTCAGGCAAAGCGATCGGCACCTTCGGCGCGGCCACGCGGTAGTGGCAACCAAGCGCCAGCTCGAGCCCACCACCCATCGCCGTGCCATTGATGGCCGCGATCGTCGGCTTTGCCGAGTTGTCGAGCAGACGGATCAGCGACAGCAGGTTCGGCTCAGCAACTGCCTTCGGCGAGCCGAACTCCTTGATGTCGGCGCCGCCAGAGAACGCCTTGCCCTTGCCGGTTAGCACGATCGCCTTGATCGCAGCATCGGCGTTGGCCCGCTGCACGCCGTCGGCAATGCCGCGCCGCGTGTCATAGCCCAGGCCATTGACGGGAGGGTTGTCAAGCGTGATGACGGCCACCGAGCCGTGCACCGCATAGCTGTCGCTCATGGCGGAATCCCTTCGAGTCAGGCGTGCGAACGATCGTTCAATTCTAGGCCGCGCGCGCATCGCCGTCCTGTCGCAGCGGCGACAGATGAAGGCGGCCAGCACAAACACAAACGCCACCCGGAGGTGGCGTTGCGCATCGAATCGTGGTGGGCGGTGCAGGGTTCGAACCTGCGACCCCTGCCGTGTGAAAGATGGGAAACGGGACTTCGCGAGATTTCTTGGGACGCCTTTTACCTGTAAACCTTGTCCTTCGACATCCCTTGTAGTTCAATGCGTTTTGGCCCACTTTTGGCCCACTCGGTGATGCGGGCGGGCCACAACCGTTTTCTAGCGCATGGCCAAGATCGATACCGCTGACGCTCGCACTCGACTCAAGCCCAAGGCCGAGCCGTACTGGGTGAAGCTGTCGACCGGCTGCACCCTGGGCTTCCGAAAGATGACGTCGGCCTCCATCGGCA
>JANOEG010000080.1:0-3965 GCA_031413095.1 Burkholderiales bacterium
GGCCGCGGTGGTTCGGCCCCAGGCGGTCGAGCGCCACGAGGGTGGTGATGAGCTTCATCGCCGAACCCGGCTGCATCGGCACGTCAGCGCGGTGCTGCCAGGTGCGTGCCCAGAACGTCTGCGGGATCGCGATGGCGCCGAACGCCTCAGGCGGCAGGCCGGCTTGCGCGAGGGCGGCGGCCACCGGTGGCGGCAGTGCGTCGTCGAACGCCGCGGCGGTGTAGGGCGCCGCAAGCAGGCAGGCGATGAAGGACGCAGCGATCGACGACGGCAGCCTCTTCACGTGGCTCTTCACGCCCAACCAAATTGGGCGCGGACCTCTCGCGCAGTGACATTGATCGGCGCCGTGGGCGCCTGCGGATACTGGCGCAGGTTGGCAGCACGAACGCCGCCACTGTTCTGCCCCAGCACGGCCACCGCCTTGATGCGCCAACCAGCCGCCTTGATGCCATCGACGTACGCCTGCGCGTCCGGCCGGTCCGTGGGTGACGGCGAGAGGCAGAAGAGCACGGCCTGACAGCGTGCCCTGCCCACCTCGGCCACGAAGTCTTCAACGGTGGTGCGGGTGTCTTGCAGGGTGCCCACGCGCGCGTAGAAGCGCAGCGGTGTCTTCGAGCCTTGAATTTGGATGTCGCGGACGCTTCGGTTGAAGCAACCCGTGAGACTGCGAACGAGCGACGCTTTGCGGGTGTTGGGATTGCCGATGATGAGATAGGCGTCCATAAATGCTGCCTAGAGAGGCTCAGCGAAAACGCTCGGCTGGTACAACGGGTTGGGCATCATGTGGAAACGCCGGATCGAGCACGCGTGCGAACCTCGCTGAGTCGCATGGCATGCAGATTGCCTTGTGCCTCTATCGCTCCGCTGCGGACCAACTCTCTCACGCGCTCGGCGTAGTAAACATCTGGGATGCCGCGCACTCGGTTCGGAAGCTCAGACATGGTTGCACCGACGACCCTTGCGACTTTTCGCCACTGTGTGATGACATTGCGTAGGAGCGCTGCATCGATAGCCTGAACTTGCTCCGGGGTAAGCGCGGCCACCTTGTCCCGCTGTTGTGGTGTCAGCGGAGGGTCCGGTGCGAGACCATTGTTCATCTTGACGACATACTTGTTTGGATGCATCGACTTGATGCACACCACTCGAACATATCACCGACGTGCCTGGCTAGCGTCTCGTCACCGTTTAGCATCGAAACCATGGCCGACAAGAAGAAGCCCCGCGCCCGCGCGGCGCCTGCCACCACCGAAACGCCCGATGCCAAGCATCCGCGCCTGGACCGTTACGCCACGCCCGACCTCGTGGCGGCCTTCGTCGATGACCAGCTCGAGGCTGTCGCGGCCGTGCGCGCCGCCACTACCGACATCGCGCGCGCCGTCGACGCCGCCGTGCCGCGCCTGCGCGCCGGCGGCCGGCTCATCTACATAGGAGCCGGCACCAGTGGCCGGCTCGGCGTGCTCGACAGCGTCGAACTCACACCGACCTTCAACTGGCCGCGCGACCGCGCGCGGGCACTGATGGCCGGCGGCGACCCCGCGATGTACGTCGCGGTCGAAGGCGCCGAAGACGACGCACCGCAGGCCGCGCAGGACCTGCATCGCTTGGGGCCGGATGAAAACGACGTCGTCATCTGTGTTGCCGCGTCGGGCAGCACGCCCTACGTGCTCGGCGCGGTGCAGCATGCTCGCATGTGCGGCGCGTTGACGATCGGCATCGCCAACAACCCGGGCTCGCCGCTGGCGGCGCTGGCCGAGATCGGCATCACGCTGGCTACCGGCGCCGAGGTGATCTCCGGCTCGACGCGCCTGAAAGCCGGCACGGCGCAGAAGATCGCGCTCAACACGTTCTCGAGCGCGCTGATGGTGCGGCTGCACAAGGTCTACGGCAACCTGATGGTCGATTTGCGGGCGTCGAACAGCAAGCTGATCGCGCGTGCCGAGCGCCTCACGATGCTGGCCACCGGTTGCACGATCGACGTGGCGCGCGAGACGCTGGCGCAATGCGGCTGGCACATCAAGACCGCCATCGTCGCCATCGAGCGCAAGGTCGATGCGGCCACCGCCGACAAGCTGCTCGACGATGCCGACGGCGACACCTGGGCGGCGTTGGGCGCACCATCGCCACAGCTGTGACGGCCTTTCTCATCCGGCGGCTCGCGCTGCTGCTGCCGACCTTCCTCGGCATCACGCTCGCAGCGTTCTTCCTGATCCGGCTCGTGCCTGGCGACCCGATCGAGGTCATGGTCGGCGAGCGAAAGCTGGATGCCGAGGCCTATGCGCGGCTGTTGGTCCAACTCGGGCTCGATCAACCGATCGCCGTGCAGTACGGGCGCTATCTGAAGCAGACGCTGAGCGGTGATCTCGGCACGTCGATCGTCTCGCGCGAGCCCGTGGCCGCGGAGTTCGCTGCGCTGTTCCCAGCAACGATCGAGCTGGCTTTTGCAGCGCTCGTGTTTGCCCTCGGCGTCGGCATCACGCTCGGCGCGCTCGCGGCCTTGAACCGCGGCAAGTTCGTCGACCAGGGCGTGATGGGCCTGGCCACGCTCGGCTATTCGATGCCGATCTTCTGGTGGGGCCTGGTGCTGATCATGGTGTTCTCGGTCGATCTCGGCTGGACGCCGGTGTCGGGCCGCATCGCCATCGAGTACGACATCGAGGCCCGCAGCGGCTTCATGCTCATCGACAGCGTGTTGTCGGGCGAGCCGGGCGCGTTCACCTCGGCGCTGCGCCACCTGCTGCTGCCGGCGCTCGTGCTCGGCACGGTGCCCATGGCGGTGATCGCGCGCATGACGCGCAGCGCGCTGCTCGAGGTGCTGCGCGAGGACTTCATGCGTGCAGCGCGCGCGCCCGAGGCTTGTCGCCGTGGCGCGTGGTGGTCGTGCACGGCCTGCGCAATGCGCTGATCCCGGTCATCACCGTCGTTGGCCTGCAGACCGGCGCGCTGCTCGGCGGCGCGGTGCTGACCGAGACGATCTTTTCCTGGCCCGGCATCGGCAAGTGGCTGATCGATTCGATCGGCCGCCGCGACTATCCGGTCGTGCAGGCCGGCATCCTGATCTCGGCGCTGACGTTCATCGCGGCGAACCTCGTCGTCGATGTGCTGTACGGCGTGGCCGATCCGCGGATTCGAGACCGGGCATGAACACGGCAGTTGTCGAACTCGAACCGCCGGGCCCGTTGCGCGGGTTCTGGGAAGGCTATTCGGCGAATCGCGGCGCGTTGATCGCGTTGTTGCTGTTGGCGCTGATCGCGCACGCAGCACTCTTCGCTCCCTGGCTCGCGCCGCACGACCCGCTCGAACAGTTCCGCCAGCACCTGCTGACGCCGCCGCTGTGGCAAGACGGCGGCATGGCGCTGTACCCGCTCGGCACCGACGAACTCGGCCGCTGCATCCTGTCGCGGCTGATGCACGGCGCGCGCATCTCGCTGGCCATCGGCGTGATGTCGGTGCTGATGGCACTGATCCCCGGTGTCGTGCTCGGCCTCGTCGCCGCCTTCAACGAGCGCACGCTGTCGCCGCCGATCATGCGCACGATGGATGTGCTGCTGGCGCTGCCTGGCATCCTGCTGGCGATCTGCGTCATCACCATCCTCGGCCCGGGCCTGCTGAACACGATGATTGCGATCGCGGTCGGCTCGCTGCCCGGCACGACGCGCCTTGCGCGCGCCGCGGCGATGGGTGAAATCGGCAAGGAGTACGTGACCGCCAGCCGGGTCGCCGGCGCCGGCATGCTGCGCCTGATGTTCGTCACCGTGCTGCCGAACTGCCTGGCGCCGCTGATTGTCAACGCGACGCTGGCGTTTTCGTCCGCGGTGCTGGAGACGGCCGCGCTCGGTTTCCTCGGCCTCGGCGTGCCGGCGCCGCTGCCCGAGTGGGGCACGATGCTGGCGTCGGCGCGCGACTACATCGCGCGCGCGCCGTGGGTGGTGACGATGCCGGGGCTGGCGATCCTAATTTCGGTGCTG
>JANOEG010000081.1:0-1628 GCA_031413095.1 Burkholderiales bacterium
GTGCTGTCTCCTTGAGGATAGGGCCGGCTCGCGCCGATGTCCGATAAATCGGCCCGCAAGAGGGAAATACAAGGCCCTTGTTTTTGGCGGGCTGCGCCACTACATTGAGCGCCGCCCATGCCGCCCGACCCCTCCCCCGCCGCTGCCCCGTCCGCCGCCTTGCACGCGCGATGGAGCCACTGACATGGCGAATCAAAGCTCGTTGAACACAGCACTCACCCCACGCTCTATCGCCGTGAGCGTACTGCGCCATGCCGCGCTGATCGCCATCACCTTCGTGATGCTGTATCCGCTGCTGTGGATGGTGGCCTCGTCGTTCAAGCCCGAGAACATCATCTTCACGGACCTGTCGATCTGGCCGCCGTCGTTCAAGCTCGACAACTACCGGCAAGGCTGGACGGCGCTGCAGGAAAGCTTTGGCGTCTTCTTCAGCAACTCGTTCCTGGTCGCGATCCTGGTCGTCATCGGCAACACGGTCTCGTGCTCGATCACGGCCTATGCCTTCGCCCGGCTCGAATTCCGTGGCCGCAAGTTCTGGTTCGTCGTCATGCTCGGCACGCTGATGCTGCCGTATCACGTGACGCTGATCCCGCAGTACGTGCTGTTCCTGAAGCTCGGCTGGATCGACACCTTCCTGCCGCTGATCGTTCCCAAGTTCCTCGCCGCCGACGCGTTCTTCATCTTCCTGATGGTGCAGTTCTTCCGCGGCATTCCGCGCGAGCTGGACGAGGCCGCGGTGATGGACGGCTGCAGCCCCTGGCGCATCTACTGGAAGATCATGCTGCCGCTGTCGTTGCCGGTGCTGGCCACCACCGCGATCTTCTCCTTCCTGTGGACCTGGAACGACTTTCTCGGCCCGCTCGTCTACCTGAACGATGCCGCGCACTACACCGTGCCGCTCGCGCTGCGCTCCTTCGTCGATGCCACGGGACAGTCGGCTTGGGGCCAACTCTTCGCGATGTCGGTCCTGGCGGTGCTGCCGATCTTTCTGTTCTTTCTCTTCTTCCAACGCCTGATCATCGAAGGCGTAGCTTCCTCGGGAATGAAACGATGACCACAAAACCCAGTCTCCGCTTCGCCGCCATCGGGCTGAACCACAACCACATCTACGGCCAGACGATGGCGCTGCTCGACGCCGGTGCCGAACTCGTCGCCGTGCATGCCGACGAAGACGATCTCGCGGCGGCCTACATCAAGCGCTTCCCGCAGGCACGGCGTGTTGCCGACCGGCGCGAGATCCTCGACGACACCAGCATCCCGATGATCGTCAGCGCGACCATCCCCGACACCCGCGCCGCCACAGCCATCGAGGTGATGCGCCACGGCAAGGACGTGATGGTCGACAAGCCCGGCGTCATCAGCCTCGACGAACTGGCGGAGGTGAAGCGCGTGCAGGCCGAGACCGGGCGCATCTTCTCGGTGTGCTTTTCCGAGCGCTTCGAGAACCGCGCCACCGAAAAGGCCAGTCGCCTCGTCGCTGAAGGCGCGATCGGCCGCGTCGTGCAGACCGTGGGCCTCGGCCCGCACGCGCTGCGCAACAACCCGCGGCCGGACTGGTTCTTCCAGCGCAAACGCTATGGCGGCATCCTGTGCGATATCGCTGCACACCAGTGCGACCAGTTCCTGCA